>DASXLH010000187.1:0-15946 GCA_036496335.1 Acidimicrobiales bacterium | reverse complement strand
GGCCGGTGGTTGATCACGTAGGAGTGCAGCGTCGCCCGGCCGCTCACCACCGTCCACTCGACGTCGTCGGAGAAGCAGTGCGGGCAGAACGGGCGCGGGTAGAAGTAGTGCTTCCCGCAGCTGCTGCACCGCTGGATCTGGAGCTCGCCTTCCTGGGCGGCGTCCCAGTACTGCTTCGTCTCCGGCGTGACCACGGGGGCCGGCTTCTGCCGCTTGGGAGTGGTTCCGGACGCATCGGTCATGGCTGTTCCTCCGCCGTCATGAGCGGACCCCCTCCGCGGCCTCGGGCGTGGCGAAGACGATGGTCGAGGCCGAGGTGAACATGCTGCCGACGCCGTGGGACACGCTGATCTTCACGTCCGGCACCTGGGCCGCCGCCTCGCCCCGGACCTGCCGGATCGACTCCTGCATCACGAACATCCCGTAGATGCCGGTGTGGGTGTACGAGAGCCCGCCGCCGTTGGTGTTCATCGGGAGCTGCCCACCCGGGGAGGTGTGGCCCGCCTCGATGAAGGCGCCGGCCTCGCCCCGGCCCACGAAGCCCAGATCCTCCAGGGCGTAGATGGGCAGGTGGGCGAAGGCGTCGTAGGCCATCAGATGGTCGACATCGTCGTGGGTGATCCCGGCCTGCTCGAAGGCGGCCTTGCCGGTCATCCGGAACGCCCGGGACGTCGTCATGTCGGGCATCTGCGAGATGAGCGGCGACTCGGACGACTCGGCCGCGCCGAGGATGTGCACCGGTGGCTTGGCCAGGGGGAGATCCTTGGCGATCTCCTCGCTGGTGACGATGATGGCCCCGCCGCCGTTGGTGGCGAGACAGCACTCCAGGCGGTGCATGGGGTAGCAGATCATGGGCGAGGCGAGCACGTCGTCGACGGTGATGAGCTCGCGCATCATGGCCCGGGGCACCTGCGACGACCACTTCCGCTGGGCCACCGCCACCGAGGCCAGCTGCTCGTGGGTGAGCCCGTACTCCTTCATGAAGCGGACCACGCCGAGCGGGAACTTGGTGGCCGGCGGGCCGACGCCGTACACCTGCTCGAACTGCTGCTGCAGGTTGGCGAGGTCGAGCGCTCCGGGACTGCTGGCCGGTCCACCCCGGGAGACGCCGTGGGTGATGATGATGATCCTGGCCATGCCGGCGTTGACCGCGGCCATGGCGTGGTGGAGGTGCACCAGGAACGAGCATCCGCCTACGAACGTGCCGTCGAGCCAGGTGGGCGTGATGCCGAGGTAGTTGGCGAGCCCGGCCGGGCCCTCGCCCACGCAGGCCACGCCGTCGATGTCGTCTCGGCTGATCCCGGCGTCGTTGATGGCGTTGCGGGCGGCCTCGGCGTGGAGCTGGAGGGGCGAGGCGTCGGTGATGATGCCGAGCCGGTCGGTCTCCGCCGCGCCGATCACGACCATGGGGGTCTGCACGGGCGGGATCGTACGAGGGAGCCGCTCCCACGGCGCCCCCATCGTCCAGCCCAGTCGGGCGGTGGCGAACGCTGTTGACAGGGTCGTAGCTTCAGCCCTCGGGGGTCGGACAGGTGTTGTCCGGGCCGGTGGAGCCGGGGAGGCGTGGTGACGGAGAGCATCGTCGAGACGACGGCGGGCAAGGTCCGGGGCGAGCACGCCGACGGCGTTCACGTGTTCCGTGGCATCCCGTACGGGGGACCGACCGGTGGGACCAACCGGTTCCGTCCGGCCGAGGCGCCGACGCCCTGGGCGGGGGTGCGTGACGCCCGCGCCTACGGGCCGACCGCTCCCCAGCCCGGCCAGCGGGCCGAGACCGGCTCGTCCACCGAGGAGGCCGGCGGGCTGGCCGCCGAGTTCGTGCGCTTCATCGACGGCCTGGCCGGCGACGAGCCGGCCCAGAGCGAGGACTGCCTCGTCCTCAACGTCTGGACCGCAGGCCTCGACCAGCAGCGCAAGCGCCCGGTCATGTTCTGGGTCCATGGCGGGGCCTTCAACACCGGGACCGGGTCGTGGCCCCTCTACGACGGCACCCCGCTCGCCCGCCGGGACGACGTCGTGGTCGTCACGATCAACCATCGGCTGGGCGCGCTGGGCTACCTGAACCTCGCCGAGCTCGGTGGCTCCGACTACGCCGAGTCGGGCAACGTCGGCATGCTCGACATCGCCCTCGCCCTGCAGTGGGTGCGCGACAACATCGAAGGCTTCGGCGGCGATCCGAGCCGGGTGCTGGTCTTCGGCGGATCGGGTGGCGCATCGAAGACGTCGACCCTGCTGGCCATGCCGGCCGCGCACGGGCTGTTCCATCGGGCCGGCCTGCTCAGCGGCCCGATGATCCGGGCCTGCCCCGCCGACGCCGCCACCCGCAGCGCCGAGCGGTTCCTCTCCCTGGTCGGTCTCACCCCCAAGGACCTGCACAAGCTGGCCGACCTCCCCGCCCGCCAGCTCGTCGAGGCGGCGGAGAAGCTGGGCATGCCGATCAGTGAGGGCCTCGCCGGTGGCGGCGGGGGCGAGGCGTTCATGCCCCTCCAGCCGGTGGTCGACGGTCGGGTGCTTCCGCAGCACCCCTTCGACCCGGCGGCGTCGCCGTTGGCGGCCGACGTGCCCGCCATCATCGGGTCCACCCGCGACGACATGACGATGATGATGTTGGGCATGCCGTGGTTCGGCACGCTCGACGACGGTGGGCTGGCCATGATGGCCAAGGGCCTCTTCGGCGAGCTCGCCGAGCCGATCGTGGCCGAGCACAAGCGGGTGAACCCCCAGGCGACGCCGACCGAGATCTTCTGCGCCCTGGTCACCGACCGGACGATGTGGGCCGGCTCGATCGACTGGGCCGAGCGCAAGTCGGCCGGTGGGGACGCTCCGGTGTTCGTGTACCAGTTCGACTACACGACGCCGGCCCTCGGCGGCCTCATCGGCGCCTGCCACGGCCTGGACATCCCGTTCGCGTTCGACAACTACGAGTACACGCCCATGGCCGGCGACCGACCGGAGAACGCCGAGATGGGTCGGATCACCAGCGAGGCCTGGGTCCGCTTCGCCCACGACGGCGACCCGAACCATCCCGGCCTGCCGACGTGGCCGACCTACTCGGCCGAGGACCGCTCGACCATGGTCTTCGACACGACCTGCCACGTCGAGGTCGATCCCCGGCCTGGCCTCCGGGAGCTCTACGCCAAGGCAGCCACCGGCTGACCCGTCGCCGAACCGGGTGCCTCCGGATGCCGATTCGGGCTTCAGCGGCACCCAGTTCGATCTCGGGAGTGGGTGTCGGGCCGTCCAGGGCGACGAGGTTGCAGCCGGCGCCTAGCGTCCCGCACCGTCGACGGGGCCCGACCGGGCCGGCGACCGGAGGTGGGGAGACGATGTTCGAGATCGGTGACGTGTTCCACATCACCCACGTGGTGTCCGACGTCGATGCCGCCGTCGACTGGTACGCCGACGTCTTCTCGCCCATCGTGTTCCAGCGCAGCGAGGTCCTCGGGTCCCGCCTCGCCCTGCAGGTGGTGGGCGACGTGGTCCTCATGCCGCTCAGCCCGATCGAGGGCGTCCCCACCGGTGTGGGCAAGTTCCGGGAGCGGGTGGGGCCCCACCTGCACTCCCTGGCGGTGCACGTCGAGGACCCGCAGGACTTCCTCGACCACTTCGAGAAGCTGGGGCGCCGGCTCACAGGCGCCCGCGGCGGCGACGTCGAGGGCCTCCGCGACGAGATCTGGACCCGGCCGCGGGACTTCCCGGGCCTGTACGAGCTCTGGAACCCCCGCATCGACGACGATCCTCGCTGGGCCGACGGATGGTCGTCGGCGTACTGGCGGGACGAGCATCCGCTCGGGCTGCGCGGGCCCGCCTGGGTCACCGTCGTCACCGGCGACCGCGCCGAGCGGGTGCCGCCCTTGCTCGAGGCGTTCCGGGCGCCGATCGGCCACGAGGTCGGGGAGACGCCCTTCGGCACCTCGTCGGCGTTCGTCTCGCTCAGCCCGAAGGTCACCCTCGAGGTGGCCCAACCCCTCGACACCGCCAGCCCGGCCGGCACCGACCTGGAGCGGTGCGGCGAGATCGTCCACGCCGTCACCTTCGAGGTGCTCGACGCCGGCGCGGCCGCCGCCCACCTCACAGGCAAGGGCGTCCGGGTCGAGCGGCCCACCGATGGCCAGGTCATCGCCCACCCCGACGACACCCAGGGCGTGCAGTTCCGCTTCACCGAGACGCCGTTCAGCGCCTGGTAGCCCGGCATCGGCGCCGGGGCGTCCAGACGGGGCGTTCCGGAGGCGTCGGTAGGGTCCGGCGATGCCGGACATCCCCCCGACGAGCCTCGGCCAGCACGACTCCATCGCCCTCGGCCCGACCGCGGCGGCCGAGCTGTTCTCGCTCGACCGCTTGGACGACGACCGCTTCCGCCACGTCGGCAAGCCCGTCGATCCTCGCTTCACCGGTCTCTTCGGCGGCGTGCCGCTGGCGCTGGCGCTGCGAGCCGCCGGGCTGACCGTCGCCGCCGACCGGCACCCTCACTCCCTCCACGCCTACTTCCTCCGGCCGGGGTCCTCGGTCGACCCGATGGACCTGCAGGTGGAGCGCGACACCGACGGCCGCTCCTTCTCGGCCCGGCGGGTGGTGGTGACCCAGCAGGGCCGGACGGTGTTCACGATGTCGGCCTCGTTCCACGTTCGCGAAGAGGGACCGGAGCTCGCCGTCGCCGCCTTCCCGGTCGACGTGCCCGATCCCGACTCGCTGCCGGCCGGCGATCTGCTGCCGTTCCGTCCGTCGTCGGCGGTGGAGGTGCGCAACGTCGGCACCGGTTTCGGGTCGGCGGTGCCGAACCAGGCATGGGGGCGGGCGGTCGAACCGGTGGGGGACGACCCGCTCCTGCACGCCTGCGTCCTCGTGCACTTCTCGGACCTCTACACCGGCCTTCCCGCTCGCCCTGGCACCGGCGACGCCGGGGGGCCGAGCCTCGATCACGGCTTCTGGTTCCACCGCCCACCCGACCTGGATGACTGGGTCCTGATGGACCTGCGACCCATCGCCGCCGCCGGCGGGCGTGGCCTCTACGGCGGGTCGTTCTTCGACCGGCGGGGCCGCCTGTTGGCCTCGCTCACCCAGGAGGTGCTCTACAGCTCCTCCCGCCCGCCGCGGCAGCTGCCGGCCTGGCTGGAGGCGGAGAAGCAGCCCCCACCCCACGGCGGCTGACGCGCCGCGGCGGTGACCATCGGCGACGCCGCGGGTCGCCGGCGGAAGCCCTAGGGTCGCCGCACCATTCAGGGGAGGTCGGGGAACATGCCGAAGGCACTGGTGACGGGCGCGAGCCGGGGGATCGGGAAGGCCATCTCGATCTCGTTGGCGGAGGCGGGGTTCGACGTCGCGTTGGCGGCGCGCACGGTCAACAAGGGTGATCCCACCGCCGAGCACACCCAGACGGTCCACAAGAAGGACGTCCGGCCGCTGCCCGGGAGCGTCGAAGAGACGGCCGAGCTGGTCGAGGCCGCCGGTCAGAAGGCCCTCGCCCTCAAGATGGACCTCACCGACATGGCGCTGGTCGAGTCGGCCACGCAGAAGCTGATCGACGAGTGGGGCGGCGTCGACGTCGTCGTCAACAACGGGCGGCACATCGGCCCCGGCCTGATGGACAACATCCTCGACACGCCCGTCGACCAGTACCGGCTCTTCCTGGAGGCCCACGGCGTGGCCCCGATCCGCATCGCCCAGATGCTGATCCCGGGGATGATCGAGCGGGGCGGCGGCACCTTCGTCACCATCAGCTCGGGCGCCGGCTACAACTTCTACCCGCAGAGCCCCCGCCCCGGTCTCGGCTACCGGATCGGCAAGGCGGCCGGCCACACCCTGGTGGGCAGCATCCAGGCCGAGTACGGCGACAAGGGCATCCGGGCCTTCAACGTCGAGCCCGGCTTCGTGCTCACCGAGCGCAACTCCCTCGACGTCGAGGAGTTCGGCTTCGACCCGAGCTGGGCGGCGCCGCCGGCCGCGGTGGGCGCGGCGGTGGCCTGGTTGCTCACCTCGCCGGAGGCCGACGCCCTGCAGCGGAGCGAGGTCAGCGCCCAGACCGTCGCCATCGAGCGGGGTCTCTACCCCGACTGGCGGCCGGCCCCGGCCAGCTGAGCTCGTGACCATCGTCGAGGCCCAACCGCCCCGGACGCCGAAGACCGAGCTCCATCCGACGCTTCCGGTGGTGCTGCGCGCCGCCGCCGAGCGCTTCGGCGACCGGCAGCTGCTCGTGCTCCCCGATCACCGGCTCACCTTCGCCGACGCCGAGGCACGGTCCCGCCTCCTCGCCCGACGGCTGCTCGCCGCCGGTGTCGGCAAGGGCACCCGGGTGGCGATGCACTTCCCCTACAGCGGCGACTTCCTCGTCGCCTGGCTGGCGGTGGGGCGCATCGGCGCGCTGGTGGCGCCGCTGAGCACGGCGTACACCCCGCACGAGGTCGCCTCGGCGCTGCGGCGCAGCGACGCCGATGTCCTCCTCGTCCCCTCCCGCATGATGGGCCGCGACGAGTTGGCGTTCCTCCGGGAGGCGGTGCCGGCCCTGCCGGCCGACGACACCGACCTCGGTGGGCCGCTCTTCCTCGACGAGCTCCCGTACCTGCGCCGGATCTGGGTGCTCGACGACGACGCCCTCGCCGGCCCGGCCGAGGTGGTCGACGAGTGGTTGCTGGAAGCGGTCGAGGCCGAAGTGATGCCGGCCGACTGGATCGTGCTCATCCAGACGTCCGGCTCGACGGCGGAGCCCAAGGGCGTGCTCCACACCCACGGGGCGTTCCTGCGCCGGACCCTGCCGGCCGCCGCGCCCCCGGGTCCGGGGACGAGAGTGTTCCTGGGCATGCCCTTCTTCTGGGTGGGCGGCGTGATGGCGCTCGGCATGGCGCTGGGGGCGGGCACGACGCTCGTGTGCCAGGAGCGTTTCGAGGCGGGCGCCGCCCTCGACCTCATCGAACAGGAAGGCGTGGTAGCGATCGCCGGGTGGCTCACGCTGGCCGACCGGCTCCGCCGGCACCCGAGCTTCCCCGGTCGCCGGCTCCCGCCCATCGTCGGGCTCAGCACCCCGGCCGCCGGACCGCCCCCGGCGTTCGTGACGCCGCTCGGCATGACGGAGTCGATGGGGCCGCACCTCGCCCCCACCCATCCCCGCTACGGCACCGACGTACCCGACGATCTGCGGGGCTCGCTCGGGTCCAGTGGACCCTTCTACGAGCACCTGCTCGTCGACGCCGAGACGGGTGCGCCCATCGAGGGTGACGGCGAGGGTGAGCTGTGCATCCGCGGCTACGCCGTGACCGTCGGCATGTACAAGCGCGAGCGCGAGGACGTGTTCGACCCCGATGGTTGGTACCGCACCGGCGATCGTGTCACCCGCCGGGATGGTCTCTACTTCTTCACCGGTCGGACCACGGAGATGATCAAGACCCACGGGGCCAACGTCGCCCCGCCCGAGGTGGAGGCGGCCCTCGAGACCCTGGCCGGGGTCAAGCACGCGTTCGTGCTCGGCATCCCCCACCCCGATCTCGAGGAGCAGGTGGCGGCGGTGGTGGTGCCCCGGGAGGGGGCGGAGCTGTCGGTCGACGAGCTCCGATCCGGCGCGGCCGGCCTGCTCTCCTCCTACAAGGTTCCCCGGGTCGTCCTCCTCATGGGCGAGGACGAGGTCCCCTGGCTCGGCACGGGCAAGCCGGACAAGCGGGCCATGCGTCCCCTGCTGGAGGCGTTGGCCGCCCGAGCCTGAGACGACCCGATCCGTTCTGGGTGCCGATCAGGTCTCGGAGGGCACTCAGCGGCACCCAGAACGGGAAGGGGTCAGCGCTTCCAGTAGGGCGCGGTGGTGGCGTAGGCGGCCTTGGCGAACTCCTCCACCGGGAGGTCGCGCAGCTCGGCCGAGATCACCTCGACGCTGACCACGCCGTCCCAGCCCCGGTCGAGGAGCGTCGACGCGAACCGTTCGAGCTCCAGCTCGCCCTGGCCGCCCCAGGTGCGGCGGTTCGTGGTCTCGGCCATGTAGTCGTCGGAGATGGCCGGCAGCGCATCGGTGAACTGGATGATCGGCAGGTGCTCGAGGGGGATCGACTCGAGCATCTCCCAGGTGCTGTCGCCCCGGGAGAAGTGGAAGGTGTCCGCCAGGACGCTGACGTGGTCGAGGCCGAGGGCATCGACGAAGCCGTCGGCCGAGGCGACCGTGTCGGCCGCCCCTCCCGGACCGAACTCGAGGGCGATCGGAACGCCCGCCTCCTCGGCGCAGCGGCCCAGGCGGTCGAGCGACTCGTCGTTCAGCCGGGTCCAGAACATGGCCAGCAGGTGCCCGGCGCCGAGGGCCTCGACGGCCGGCCGCATCGACCGCACCGCCGCCATCGTCTCCTCCTCGTCCCGGCTCACCCGCATCGACAGCACGTCGGTGCAGCGCAAGCCGTGCGTCTCGAGCAGCCGGGCGGCGGCCACCGGATCGCCGGCCAGCTGGGTGTTCGACAGCGAGACGGCGTCGAAGCCGGCGTCGGCCACCGCCCCCAGGTAGCGGTCGACATCGGCGACGGTGCGCACCTCGAAGCCGGTGCCGGGGGCGAGTCCGATGGTGGGCATGGTCATCCCTCCGGGACGGTGTGGGCGCCGACGGCGTCGAGCCGGGCGAGCTCGTCGTCGTCGAGGCGCAGCCAGGCGGTGTCGACGTTGTCGCCGGCGTGGGCGACGCTCTGCGTGCCGGGGATGGGTGCCGCTGCCGACGAGTGGGCCAGCAACCAGGCGACGGCCACCTGCTGGGTCGACACGCCGTGGGCGGCGGCGATCTCGGCCACGGCCGTGGCCGCCTCGCCCTGGCCCAGGATGTTGGGGGAGTGGGGGATGAAGACGATGCCCTGCTCCTCGCAGGCCCGTAGCACCGGCTCCGACGTCCGTCGGGCCACGTTGTAGAAGTTCTGGACCGACACCACCGTGCACAGCGACTGGGCCACGGCGAGCTGGTCGAGGTCGACGTTGGAGACGCCGATGTGGCGCACCTTGCCGGCCTGCTGGAGCTCCACGAAGGCGCCGACCGTCTCGGCGTAGGGGACGTCCGGGTCGGGCACGTGCACCTGGTAGAGGGGGATCACGTCGAGCCCGAGCCGGGCGAGGCTCTTGTCGCACTCCTCCTTGATGTGCTCGGGCCGGCCCAGTGGCGGGAGCGACGACTTGCCCGGTTCGATCTTCCCGGGCTTGAAGCCGGCCTTGGTGGTGATGAACAGGTCGTCCGGGTACGGACGGAGAGCCTCAGCGATGATCTCCTCGGACTGGCCGTAGCCGTAGATGTTGGCCGTGTCGAAGAAGTTGACGCCGCGGTCGTGCACCGTCCGGACCAGGGTCACCGCCTCGGCGCGGTCGCGCACGCCTTCCGGGTTGCGGGCGCCCGAGACCCGCATCGCCCCGAAGCCGAGGCGGCGGGCGGTGATGTCGCCGAAGGTGACGGTGCCGACGGTGTCGTCGGTGAGGATGGGCTCGTCGGTCATGCGGTGCGCTCGTCGTGGTGCATGCGCCCGACGGTACGCGCCTGGCCGGGCCCGGTGCCGGGAGTCCGTCGCCGGCCGAGCCGGACGATCAGCCCCGGGGGTCGTCCGGAAGGGCCGCCTCGGTGAACTGCCACAGGACGCCGTAGTTGTCGTCGGGGTGGATCCCGATCGAACCCTCGACGTCGCCCGGGACCACCCGCAGGCCCTTCGAGGCGAGGTGCTCGCCGGCCGCGTCGACGTCGGCCACCCGGAAGCAGATCGAGCGCAGGCGGGCGCCCAGCCGGGAGAGGTGCTCGGCCACCGGCCCCTCGGCGGCGGGCTCGACCAGCTCGAGGGCGGTGCCGCCGATCCAGAAGCCCACCGCCCGTCCGACCCCCGGCCTCTCCTCTTCGTAGAGGGGTTCGGCGCCGGTCAGGTCGTGGAGCCAGGCGGCCGCCGCCGAGGCGTCGACGACGGCGGCGCCCATGGCGTTGAGCCGGTCGATCCCGAGGGGGCCGTTCCGCCATGGCGCGGGATCCCAGCCCTCCTCGTTGCGGGGATCGTTGCCCATCTCGTGGGGGCACAGCTCGAGCAGGAGGCCGTGGCAGTCCTTCGGATGGGTCATGAAGAAGGACCCCGGCCGGTCGGTGGTGATGCGGACGCCCCGCTCGACGAAGGCGTCCCGGGCCTCGTCGAGGTCGGGGACCTTCCACTCGAAGCTGTGGAACGACGGCCCGTGCCGTCGGAGGTTGCGGCCCAGCAGGGAGTCGTCGTCCCGAGGGCTGAACAGCTCGATGCAGGTGTCCCCCACGAGGAACAGCGAGGCGTCGCGTCGCTCGCCGGGGTCGTAGCTGTTCATGTACTCGACCGCCCCGAAGACGTCCTCGTAGAAGCGGTTGGCCTCCTCGAAGGGACCGAGCACCTGGTTGATGTGCAGCACCTTCTCCGGCTGGAGCTGGGTCATCCGAATCCCCCCGGCGATGTTGTGAGCGCCCACCATGCCGGCGCTCCGGTCGCGGGTGCAAGGCGGCTGCCTACAGCCTCAGGCCGGCAGGGCTGCTACAGCCTCAGGCCGGCAGGGCCGTCCATTCGAGCTCGACCGGCCGTCCCGGACGCAGGTCGACCACGACCACACCGGGGACGCCACCCTTCGAGGCGGCGGTCGCGCCGGGGTAGCAGGCCACGGTGCGGGTGCCGTGCACGATCCGATGCTCGTGGACGTGGCCGAGGGCGATGTAATCCCAATCGAGGTCGAGGTCGGCAGGCAGGATCGTCGACGACCGGCCGCTGCGCTCGTCCTCGACCAGCAACCCGTGGGCGGCGGCGATGCACCAGGCGTCGGCCCGGCGCTCCGGGATGCCCGCCAGGGGCCGGAAGCCCGGTTCGTGCTCGACCATGCCCCTACCCCACACGATCACGTCCGTGCCGGGGATCTGCACCACCGAGCCGTCCGGATCGTCGAGGAACTGCACGTTGGGGCAGCGGACCTCCACGTCGAAGCGGCCGTGCACGGAGCGGGCATCGAGCACGTCGTGGTTGCCGGGCATGAGCACCACCGGGCGGCCGTACTGACCGAGCGCGTCGGCGGCCAGCTCCAGCACCTCGTCGGCCACCCGGGCGTGGTCGAACAGGTCGCCGGCGATGAGCACGGCATCGACCTCGAGTGCCTCGGCCCGCTCGAGGGCAGCCAGGAAGGCGCGCTCTTCGCGCCCGCCGGGAACGGCGAGGTGCACGTCGCTGGTGTGCAGGAGGCGCGCCGGGCGACGGGCATCGCTCGTCCCGCCGTCGACCGTCACGGAGGCATGTTCTCAGATGTTCGGGGTTCGCCCGACCCGCCGACCGGCGTGCCGCAGATCGGCCTGCCGCAGACCGGCCTGCCGCAGACCGGCCTGTCCCGGCGGCGGCGACCCGCCCCCAGCTGGACGATGGGCCCAGGGCTACCCTCCGACGCGATGGCTGCCTGGTCCGAGATCGACGTGCACGGTGAGGACTACGACGAGTTCGCCTTCCTGCAGGGCCACGCCGAGTGGGCGGGCTTGCCGTGGGACGGCCCGCCCGCGGTCGAGCGCCGGGCGGTGGACGTGGGCGGCGGCCGTCGCCTCAGCGCCCTGCTGTGGGGGCGCGGCGCGCCCGAGCTGGTGCTGGTGCATGGAGCCGGCCAGAACGCCCACACCTGGGACACCTTCGCCATGGCGACGAATCGTCCGTTGGTGGCCGTCGATCTCCCGGGTCACGGCCACTCCGACTGGCGCGACGACCGTGACTACTCGCCGGCGGCCAACGGGGAGGCGCTCGCTTCGCTCTTCGACCAGCTGGCCCCGGACAGCGAGGTCGTCGTCGGGATGTCGCTCGGCGGCCTGTCCTCGCTGCGGGTGGCGGCCGGCCGACCGGAGCTCGTACGCCGGCTGGTGCTGGTGGACATCACGCCCGGCATCGGACGTCGTGACGCCGACCAGCCGCGCCCACCGGTCCCCACCGACCTCCTCGCCGGGCCCCGCACGTTCGAGTCCTTCCAGGCACTGCTCGATGTCACGGCTGCCACCATGCCGCACCGCTCCCCGGAGTCGATCATCCCGGGGTTGCGACACAACTCCAAGCCGCTCGAGGACGGGCAGTGGGGTTGGCGCTACGACCAGCTGTTCGACCCGGCCCGGATGACGGCCGACCAGCCCCCGCCCGACATGACCCCGCTCTGGGACGACATCCGTGGCCTTCGGATCCCGACGATGCTCGTCCGCGGGGGCCGCTCGCCGGTCGTGACGGACGAGGCGGTGGCGAGGTTCGTCGAGCACCGACCGGACGCACGGGTGGAGACCGTCCCCGACGCCGGCCACGCCGTCCAGAACGACAAGCCGCTCGAGCTGGCCGCGCTGGTCTCGGACTTCGTCGGCTGATCCGACCCGGGCCGCACCGAACCGGCCGGCCCCGGTGCTTCGAGGGGCTGGCAGGCGCCTGACGTCGCGGCGCGGCCACGGTCCGCGATGATGGGTGGGAGCACCTGGCCGCCCTCCCGCTGGCCTCGCCCGACCGTCGTCCGGCTGTCTTCGGTCTCCGTCCCCGTCATGAGACCGTCATGAGCAAAACGGACTAGGACCTCGATGTCCCTGCCATTGTTGATGATTTGTCCAACTGTGGTTGCCGGCCGCGTTGCGATTTCATGACTGACTAGTTAGTTTGGGCCCCCTACCGACCAGACGGGTCGGCTTCGGCTCTTGCGGAGCCCTTTGCCCGCAAACGACCGCAGCCAGGTGCCGCCGACGTCAGCCCCAGCGGAGCGGGGTCTGAACGGCGGACGACCCGAGAGGAGCTCACCCCTTGTCCCGACGTCGCGCGCCCATCCGAACGTTTGCCGCAGGTGCGGCCGCGTTCGCTCTCAGCCAGGTCGCGTTCCAGCTCGCCACCACCCACGCCGATGCGGCCCTTCCGTCCGGCGCCGACGATCCCGGCCGGATCATCCCGGCCGGTGCCGCCAGCGCCCTCGGCGCCCCCGACCAGGCCACGGCCTCGCTCGTCGGCCTGGCGGTGACCCCCTCCGGGGCCGGCTACTGGGCCCTCGCCACCAACGGACGGGTGTTCGCCTACGGCGACGCCGGCGCCTTCGACGGCGTCTCACCGGCCACCAACCGCCTCGTCGACATCGCCGCCCGACACCAGGGTGACGGCTACTGGGTCGCCGCCAGCGACGGTGGGGTGTTCACCTACGGGGCGGCTGCGTTCCACGGTTCGATGGGCGCGGTGGCGCTCAACTCGCCCGTGACGGCGATGGCGGCCACTCCGTCGGGCAACGGCTACTGGCTGGTCGCCGCCGATGGCGGAGTGTTCGCCTTCGGTGACGCCACGTTCTACGGCTCGATGGGAGGCATCCAGCTCAACTCGCCGGTGGCGGCGATGGCGGCCACCCCGTCGGGCAACGGCTACTGGCTGGTCGCTGCCGATGGCGGGGTGTTCGCGTTCGGTGACGCCGGTTTCTACGGTTCCATGGGCGGGACCGCGCTCAACTCACCCGTCACGGCCATGGCGGCGACGCCCACCGGTCACGGCTACTGGATGATCGCCGGTGACGGCGGCGTCTTCTCCTTCGGTGACGCGCCGAGTCACGGCCGGTTCTGGGCCGACGGAATCGTGGCGGACATCGCCGCCCGACCCGAGGGCGACGGCTACTGGGCTGTCGTCGCCGACCCGCTCCCCGTCTTCCTCGCCGCGCCGTCGGGAACCGGCTGGCAGCCGGGGGAGCCCAGCGACGCCGAGTTCGACCGGGTGGCGGCCTGCGAGTCGGGCCAGCGTTGGGACCTCAACACGGGAAACGGCTACTACGGCGGTCTCCAGTTCTCGGTCGCCACGTGGCGGGCGCTGGGAGGGCTCGGCTACCCGCACCAGCACAGCCGTGACGCCCAGATCCAGGTGGCCCGTCGCCAGTGGCGCCTCTCGGGATGGCGGGCTTGGCCCCGCTGCGGCCGCCTCGTCGGCTGACACGCCCTCCCGGGCCCGGCTGCGACATGCTGTCGTCTGTGGGTCGACTGGACGAGCTCGATCTCGGGCTCTCGCTCTCCGCCAAGGACGAAGCGGCGCGCATCGCAGCGGCCCAACGACGGCTGCTGTACCTCCGGCTGACCCTCGGCGGGCAGATGGGAGGCGAGATCGGGCCACCCATCTGCGTCGTGTTCGAGGGTTGGGATGCGGCCGGGAAGGGCGGGTGCATCCGGCGGATGGTCGAGCCGCTCGACCCCCGACACGTGCGTGTCACGCAGATCTCCGCCCCGACCTACGACGAGAAGCGCCATCACTTCCTCTGGCGCTTCTGGCCGATGCTGCCTGGCTGGGGCGGCATGGCGGTCTTCGATCGCAGCTGGTACGGCCGCGTCCTGGTCGAGCGGGTCGAGGGTTTCGCCACCGAGGAGCAGTGGCGCCGGGCCTACGGGGAGATCGTCGACTACGAGCGCACGCTCTGTGCCGAGGGGATGATCCTGGTGAAGTTCTGGCTGCACATCTCGGACGAGGAGCAGCAACGCCGCTTCGAACGCCGCGCCCGTGACCCGCTGAAGCGCTGGAAGCTCACGAACGAGGACGAGCGGAACCGTGCCCGCCGCCGCGACTACGAGCTCGCCGTCGAGGACATGCTCGACCTCACCGACCACGAGGCGGCCTCGTGGATCGCGCTCCCGGCCGAGTCGAAGCGCTACGCCCGGGTGCGGGTGCTCGAGGAGACCTGCCGGGTGCTCGAGGAGGGCATGGTCGACTGGGGGATCGAGCTGCCGGAGCTGACCGCCCTGGAGCTCCAGGACTGAGGCGGCGGCCACCCAGCGTTCAGGCGGGTGTCTTTGATTACCACTGTCCGTGGTGATAGGACGGCGAGAAGAGGGGCCTGCCAGGGGGCCGGTGCCGCCGCACCGGCCCCTGGCACCTCCGTCCCGGTGCCCCGTAGCTCTCGATCCGACACAGAACGAAACCGCGGCTGGAGAAGCGTTCAGACGGACGGTGATCCTGCCGATAGCTCTGGCGAGGAGGGCGCCCATGTCGGCTGGGCCGGCCACGATCTCGATGCAGCCGGACCCGTTGGTGCTCTCGCGCGCCTACGACGAGCTGGTCGACGGTCTCACCCGCCTCGCCGAGAGCGTCCGCCGCGGCGATCTCGCCCGGGTGGTCGCGCCCCGACCCGCGCCGTTCGTCGTCCCGACGTGGACGGTTCCGACGGCTGTTCCGGATGTCCGGGCGGCCCGGAGGGCCGAGCACCTGTTCAAGTCGGTTGCCGTCGAGGCGGTCAAGACGGGGCTGGTGGCGCTCGTCCTGTACCAGGGCCTGATCATGGTGCTCCCGGCCCCCGACCGACCCCGGTTCGCACCGCCGCCCACGGGGGCATCCCCCGCCGCTGCAGCCCATCTCCCTAACGTGGCGCCCGCTGCACGTGCGGCAGCAAGTGGCCGGCACACGGAGGTCGAGGTCGATGGAGACCGCAGGTCCCAGCTCACAGTCCTTCCGTAAGAGCCTCTTCGGCTACGCCTCGGCCGACGTCGACCGGGTGATCGCCGGCTTCGAGGCCGAGCGCCGGGTGATGCAGGCCGAGCTCGATCGCCTGCGGAGCGCCCCCGACGTCTCGCCGGAGGTGTCGGTCCATCTCGCCGCCCTCCTCCAGTCCTTCGCCGAGTCGGTGGCCGACGGTCAACGCGAGGCCGAGGATCGGGCCGCCGAGATCGTCGCGGCCGCCGAGCAGCGGGCGGCGGAGATCGAGGCCAGCGCGCTCAAGCTGGTCGATCAGGCCAACGAGATGGTGGCCGCCACCTACGCCGATGCCTCGACCCGGTATCAGGAGGCCACCGCCGCCCGGCAGGACGCCACCGAACGGATCGGCGAGGCGGTGACCCGATTGAGCGACGCCCTCGCCGTGCTCAGCGAGCTGCCGACCGAGCTCGGAGCCCCTCCGGCGCTGGCAGCGTCCCTCCGGGCGGACATGGCGGGCGAGGCCGGGGACATGGCCGGTCAGGCTGGGGACATGGCCGGTCAGGCCGGGGACATGGCCGGTCAGGCCGGGGACATGG
>DASXLH010000186.1:0-9970 GCA_036496335.1 Acidimicrobiales bacterium | reverse complement strand
GCATGGGTTGATCTCCTTCGGTTTCGTGGTTCTAACTTCAGAGTGGCGAGCAGGTATCCGATCCGCGTCTCGAGCTCCGCCGCGGTGCGTTCGAACGCCGGGGCCGAGGCACGGTTCGTCGCGCCCTCGCGTGCGGGGTCGGGAATGCTCCAGTGCACAAGCCGCGGGTGCGCCGGAAATTCAGGACAGACCTCGCGGACGCGATCGCAGAGCGTGACGACCATGTCGAACCGTTGGCCGACGTACTCCTCGAGCTGCTTCGTCCGGTTGGCGCGGATGTCGATCCCGCGTCGCTCCATGACCTGCACCGCGTTCGGATGCAACGGCTTCGGATGGCTCCCGGCGCTGGCCGCTTCGATCGCACCGTCGGACATGCGCTCGAGAAGCGCCTCGGCGATCTGGGAGCGCGCGCTGTTGCCTGTGCACAGGAACAACACCCGCGGCCTGGGCCGTGAGGGTCCAGTCGTTGGCGGCGTGGGAGCCACCGGTGCGAGCCGGAGGGCCGGATGCAGTCCGCGGCCGGCAGCCTGCAGCTCGGTTTCGCAGACGGCGAGGTCGACGGCGTAGTAGGTGTCGCGCCGATCGGCCGAGCTGCGACGTGCGAAGACGAGGCCACCGTCGCGGAGCTTGCGGAGGTGGTAGGAGACGAGACTCTGCGGCTCCTCGATGAGCCCCGTCAGTTCCCCCACTCCCCGGTCGCTCCGGACCAGCTCGCGCAGCAGTCGCCACCGGATCGGATGCGCGGTCAGGCGCACGAAGGAGGGCGGTGCATCGGCGGCCGAAGCGACCGGTTCTTCCACGCCGACGAGGCTAGACCCGCCGCTCGAACCGATCAAACTGATTTTATGGAGTCATGGGTTGCAGGAGGGCTCAGCCGATGATCGCCTCGAGCGTCTCGATTGACGGCGCGAAGTAGAACGACCCGGAGGCCGGGGTGGAGTAGTCGGTCAGCGCGTCACGGGCCTGGCCGTTCATCCCGTAGATGGCCTCCATCCGCTCCCGGAGCGGGGCCTGCTCACGGCAGAAGCCCATGAAGTAGAGGCCCACCGTGCCGTCGTGGAAGGCGTACGGCGTCGAGCGACGGACCATCTCGCCCCGCTTCGGCTTCGTGTCGTCGGCGGTCGCGCCCTCACGGAGCTCGACGTGGCTCAGGTGCGAGGTGGGCACCTGGGTCTCGAGCCGGGCCGAGTCGGCCCGCTTCCGGCCGAAGGTGTTGTCCTGGTCCTCGGGTGAGAGACCGGCGAAGTAGGCGAGGTCGTGCACCCACCGCTGGGCGATGCAGAACGAACCCCCGGCGCCGGGGCTGCCATCGGGGACGATGGCCCGATCGTGCTGATCCTCAGGGATCGGGTTCCCGGTGCCGTCGATGTAGCCGGTCAGATCGAGGCTGTTCCGGTAGATGAAGGTGGGTGTCTCCCGGGCGACGGCCATGTGCCCGGCCACCGCGTTGCGGAACGTGAACTGCGTCTCCCAGCACAGGTCCTTGTCGTCCGAGTGGATCCAGAGGAGGAGGTCCTCCTGGGTCGCCTTGGCCGCCTTGCCGTCGGAGGACTCGTAACCGGGATAGGCCTGGAAGTCGTCGGGGACGTCGTCCGTGAGCGCGGCCAGCATGGCCGGGCCGAACAGAACGCAGACGTTGATGGGTGTGGTCACGCCTGTCTGGGACCCTGCCACCCGTGCCTCGGCGAGGGCCCCCTTGATGACCGACAGGTCGGCGTTGTCGGTCCGGCTGAGGTGCGTGTACCACTGGTACTTGGTGAGGTTGGTCAGGATCGCGTTCTGTGGGTTCGGCATCAGGTCTCCGTCTCGCGGTCGTCTTCGATGTGCATCCACGCTTCTAGCGCAGGTGTGACGTCGGGCGCATGCCGTCCCCGGGCCAAGAGGCTCAGCGGATAGGTCACATCCGACCTGATCTCGGCGCCTTCGGCGCCGAGAATGCCGCTGTGCTCCGCTCTCGGCGCCTTCGGCGGCGGGCCGCTCGGGCCACGGTCCGCCTATCGGCGCACCCTCTCAGGCTCCTCCGATGAGCCCCACCGTCTCCGGGAGCTCGCCGATCTCGTCGTCCTCCGACTCGTCTACGCCCGGCTGCCGGTCGTAGGCCGGATCGCCTCCACCCTCGTGGTGCACGAGGACATGGGGCAGCTTGCGAAGCACCACCACCGCCGCGCCGGCGGCGAGGATGGCCCCCACCAGCACGGCGAGGTGGAGACCGCCGATGAAGGCGTCGTTGGCCGCCTTCACCAGGGTCTGCTGGGCGGCGGGCCCGAGCGAGGAGGCGGCATCGAGGGCGCCGCTTACCGACGCCTTGGCCGCCGCCGCCGCCGGTCCACTGAGGGTGGCGTCGACGGCCGGGGTGACGGCGTTGGTGTAGTGGGTGGCGGCGATCGAACCCAGTACGGCGATGCCGAGGGCAGCCCCGAGCTCACGGGTGGCGTCGTTGGTGGCCGAGCCGGCGCCGGCCCGGCGGGTCGGCACCGCCGACATGATCGCCGCTGTCATCGGCGACATCGTCATGGCCAGCCCGACCACCGTCACGATGAATCCGAGGATGAGCTGCGGATAGGCGGTGCTCTGGTCGAGCCAGACGAAGCTGAGCATCCCCACCGCGGCCAGGGACATGCCCAGGGCGACCGCCCGGTTGGCGCCTAGACGGGCGCTGATCCGGGGCGTGAAGGGCGAGACCACGATCACCACCAGGGCGGTGGGCAGCAACCGGACGGCGGCGCCCAGCGCGGAGTAGCCCTGGACCAGCTGCAGGTACTGGGTGATCAGGAACATCAGGCCGTACATGGCCAGGAACACGAGGATCATGCAGCCGGTGGCGGTGCTGAAGGCCGGGTTCCGGAAGTAGCCCATGTCGACCATCGGCTCGTCGACGCGGCGCTCGTAGAGCACGAAGGCGAAGAGGAAGACGGCCGAGATGCCGAAGGCGATCAGGGTGGTGGGGTCGAGCCAGCCGTTCACGGGGGCCTGGATGAGGCCGAAGACCAGCGACACCACGCCGACGATCGACAGCACCACCCCGCCCGGGTCGAGGGGGGCCTCCTCCGGGTCGCGGCTGCGGGGCAGCAGGAAGTAGCCAGCGACGAGGGCGGTGAGCACCAGCGGCACGTTGATGAGAAACACCGAACCCCACCAGAAGTGACCCAGCAGGGCACCCGACATGACCTGGCCGATGGCTCCGCCGGCGCCCGTGACGCTGGCCCAGATGGCGATCGCCTTGGTGCGCTCGTGCGGCGGGAAGACGTTGATCAGGATGGAGAGGGTCGACGGCATGATCAGCGCCGCGCCGAGACCCATGAGGGCCCGGCAGCCGATCAGCTGCCACATCTCGCCCGAACGTGAGGCCAAGGTGACGGCCACCAGGATCACGGCCAGCCCCAGCTGGAGCGCCCCCTTCCGCCCGTAGCGGTCCCCGACGGCTCCCGACGGGAAGAGCAGCCCGGCGAACACCAGCGAGTACACGGCCACCACCCACTGCAACTGCGATTCCGTCGCCCCCAGCTCGCGGGACAGGGTCGGCAGGGTGACGTTGAGGCTGGCGTTGCCGACGGTCACGATCATGAGGCTCAGGCACAGCACGGCCAGGATCAGCCAGCGGCGGTTGTGGGTGACGGAACCGGGGCCGGTGGTGGAGCCGGCCGGTGTCGGGGGCGCGGGGGTGGCTGGGGTCACGGTCATGGGCGGTCCGGCGGGCAGGTCATGTTCGGGTCTGGCTCCGGTGGGGGTGGGGGCGGCGAGGAGGGTCCTCGTAGGCTCGCCTGACGATGGGCCGAGCGCCAACCGGATCACCGGTCCGGGCACAGGCGGCTCGAGGGTTGCGCTGGCTATTCGACCAGCTGCGGCTGCTCTTCGACGTGCACGCCAACCCGGCGACGTTCGTCTACCTCTTCATCCTGATCGTCACGTCGATCGTCGTCAGCGCCGCTGGCGAGCATCTCACGGATGCGCTCCTGCGCACGCAGAGCACCAACCTCGCCAACCTGCGTCACCATCCCGTCCACGTGCTGTTCACCAGCGCCTTCTGGCTCGACAGCGGTGTCACGCCCGTGCTGCTGGTCGTTCCCTTCGCGGTGGTGCTGGCCCCGGCTGAGCGCTGGCTCGGCACGAAGCGCTGGGTGGCCGTGTTCGGCCTCGGTCACGTCGGGGCGTCGGTCCTCACGGCCGGCTTCATCCAGTTCGAGCTCGACCACGGGTGGGCGTCGAAGGCATTGGTCCGGACGATCGACGTCGGCTTCAGCTATGGGTTCACGGCGATGATGGGTGTCCTCGCCTACCACCTGCCCGCCCCCTGGCGGGCCCGCTACGTCGTGGCCATCTCGGCCATCCTCCTCGTCGGCGTGGCCGTCAGCTCCACCTTCACCGACATCGGCCACCTGGTGGCGTGGGCGATCGGGCTGGCCTGCAGCTGGCTGGTGCCGGACCCGGACCTCTCGCCCGAGCCCCTCAGTCGGTGAGGTCGATGCCTGCGAACAGGTCGTCCTCGTAGTCCCCTTCGGCCCAGACGGTGGGGACGCGTGAGGCCGCCAGCTCGTAGTCCTCGTAGGGATGCAGCTCCCGCAGCACGTCGAGCGGCACCCGGAACCAGTGGCCCTCGGGATCGATCTGGGTCCGGTGGGCGAGCAGGGCCCGGCGCCCGACGTCGAGATGGTCGGAGATGTCGACCCGGGTGGTCGTCTTGTCGGGGGCATCGCCCATCCGGGTCATGAAGTCTCCCCACGGGCTCTCCAGTCCCTGGGCCGTGAGCCAGCCGTGCATCGCCTCCAACCGGGGCCGGGAGAACACGCCCACGTAGTAGAGCTTGGACGGCTCCCACGGCTCGCCCGCCTCCGGGTACCAGGCGGGGTCGCCGCTGCGCTCGAAGGCGGCCAAGCCGATCTCGTGCGTCCGGATATGGTCGGGATGGCCACGACCGGGGTCGCTCGGCCCGTAGGCGACCAGGACCTGGGGCCGCTCCTCCCGGACGATCCGCACCAGCCGCCCGATCGCCTCGTCGAGGTCGGCCTGGGCGAAGGAGTCCGGGTGCTCGTTGGTGGGCGTGCCAGGCATGCCCGAGTCGCGGTAGCCCAACCAGCACAGCCGGTCGTAGCCGATGATCCCCACGGCCTCCTCGAGCTCGGCCCGCCGCACCGAGCCCATGTCGGTGCGGGCCGCCTCGCTGTCGGCGGCGGGGTTGAGGATGTCGCCGGCCTCGCCCCCGGTGCAGGTGACGAGCACGGTGCGCACGCCGGCAGCGGCGTAGCGGGCGATGGTCCCGGGTCCCTTCGACGACTCGTCGTCGGGATGGGCGTGCACGGCCAGGAGGCAGGCCGCGGTCACGCCGTCAGCAGCACGGCGCCGGCGAACGGCCCGACGGCGTTGGTCCAGACGGCCACCTCGGCGTCGGGTACCTGGCGCACATCGCACTCGCCGCGGATCTGGCGGACCGACTCGATGCAGAAGTTGGCCCCGTGACGCCGGCCGACGTTGCACGCACCGCCGTCGGTGTTCAGCGGCAGTGAGCCGCCGAGTCGGGTGTTGCCCGCCTCGATGAACGGCCCCGCCTCGCCCACCCCGCAGAACCCGAGCGCCTCCAGCCACTGGAACGTGATGATGGTGAAGCCGTCGTAGAGCTGGGCGCAGTCGACGTCGGCGGGGGTGAGGTCGGTACGGGACCACAGCAGCTCGGCGCAGTGCACCGGCGACGTCTGGGAGAAATCGTCGAGCTGCCAGAAGTTCATGTCCCGAATGGCCGACAGGGCGGCGGCCTCCACGTGGACGGGCTTCTTGCGAGCGTCCGCGGCTCGCTCGGCGGTGGTGAAGATCACGGCCGAGGCCGAGTCGACCGGGTAGTCGCAGTCGAACAGCCGGGTCGGCTTGGAGATGTAGCGGGAGGCCAGGTAGTCCTCGATGGTGAGGGGGTCGCGGAGCAGAGCGTCGTCGTTGAGCGAGGCGTGGTACCGCTGGTTGACGGCGTTGACGGCGAACTGCTCCTCGGTGGTGCCGAAGTCGAACATGTGGCGCTGCATCTCGAGGCCGGCGATCGAGGCGGCGGCCGCGGCGCCCCCGAAGGGAGCGGTGAACTGCTCGTCGCCGGCGACCCGGCGGGGGCCCGCCTTGCGCTCCTTCACGACGTTCGACTGGCTCACCATCTGGCGAATGAGGCGCACGGCCACGCAGGTGGTGGTCATGCCGGAGCCCACGGCCGAGATGGCGTGCACGGCCGGCTCGACGAAGGCCGGGCCGCCGGGCGACGTGTAGAACCAGCTGATCGGGTCGAGGCCCAGGTTGAAGCCGATCTCCATGGCGTTGCCGCCCATGGTCGACACGCCGTCGATGTCGGCAGGCGTCATGCCGGCGTCGTCCATGGCGGCGGTCACGGCCTGGCGGACCATCTCGTTGTCGGTCAGGTCGAGGTGCCGGCCGACCTTGGAGTAGCCGACCCCGGCGATGGCGACCTTGTTGGGTGTGGTCATCTCGTCCTCCCTCAGACCGCGGCCGGCTTGAACAGCGGCAGCGTCACACCGGGTGCCACCTCGCGGAAGGTGACCTCGACCGGCATGGTGATCTTCACGTCGTCGAGCTCGCAGTCGACGATGTTCGACACGAGCTTCAGGTTCGGCTGCTCCGCCAGCTCGATCACCGCCAGCACGTACGGGACCTTCAGCAGGAAGTAGGGATCCATCGGCTGCATGGGGACGGTGTAGGTGGCGAGGATGCCCTGCCCGGAGACCTGCTCGGGCGCGAGGTTGGTGGAGAGGCAGAACCGGCACAGCTCTCGCGGCCAGTGGATGTACTTCCCGCAGTTCTGACACCGCAGGATCATCAGCTTGTGCTCGGCCACGCCGTCCCAGAAGAACTGGGTGAGCGGGCTCGGGTCGGGCATCGGCGGCAGCATGGCCGCCGCTTCGGTCCCTGGGTCGGTCGTGGTCACGATAAGGCCCCCGTTCGGCTCGAGCGTCGCCGGTGCGGGTGCCGGCCGCCCTGTCCCCGTCCTCGGAGTGCCGCGGACGGTCCGATCCCCCCGGCGCCCGGACCGTACACCGGCGCTGTGACCGGCGACCGGGCGCCGCCACCCCGGTCGGACGCGGCCCGGGCCGGCGACGCCGCGCGACACTGCCGGGAGCCGGCGCCGAGCCGGGGACCGACCTTGGGGGGTGGCACATGGACGTGCTCGAGGGGATCCGCGTCATCGACCTGACCATGTGGGCGTTCGTGCCCTCGGCCGGGGGTGTGCTCGCCCACTGGGGCGCCGATGTCATCAAGGTCGAGAGCCCCCGGAACCCGGACCCGATGCGCCTGCTCGGCGGGACGCTGGAGCCCGGCGATGCCAGCTGGTACTTCAAGCACTACAGCCGGGGGAAGCGGGCCGTGACGCTCGACCTGGCCAGCGACGAGGGCCGGGCGCTGCTCTACAAGCTGGTCGAGGGGGCCGACGTCTTCCTCACCAGCTACCTGCCCGACACCCGCAAGAAGCTCGGCTTCGACCTGGAGGACATCCGCAAGGTCAACCCCGACATCATCTACGCCCGCGGCAGCGGCCAGGGGCCCAAGGGACCCGAGTCGGGCCGGGGCGGCTACGACGGCATCACCTGGTGGGGTCGGGGCACCCTGGCGCAGTCGACCATGGACGTCACCGGGGTCGACTTCCCGACCGGGATGATCGGCCACGGCGACGGGATGTCGGGCATGACGCTGGCCGGCGGCATCTGCGCCGCCATCGCCAAGCGGGCCCTCACCGGCAAGACCAGCGTCGTCGACGGCTCCCTGATGGGGACGGCCATCTGGTTCAACGGCCCGGCCATCATCACCGCCGGCCTCGGGACCCAGCCGCCGATGGTGGCCGGGGCCCGGGAGGACCGTCACCCCACCGGCAACATCTACCGGACCAAGGACGACCGCTTCATCAGCTTCTCGATGCTCGGTGACGACGACCGCGACTGGGTCGACTTCTGCCAGCACATGGGCCGGCCCGACATGGCCACCGACCCCAAGTGGCTCACCACGGCCGACCGCTACGCCAACGCCCGGGAGGCGGTGGCGATCTTCGACGAGCTCTTCGCCCAGAAGACCTTCGTCGAGTGGAAGGAGACCCTGGTGACCACCCGTGGCGCGTGGGCCCCGATCCAGAAGCCGGTCGAGATCTTCGACGACCCCCAGACCGTGGCCAACGGGTTCCTCCGGCCGGTCGAGTACGTCACCGGGCCGGTGCGCCTCCCCGTCCCGCCCGTGCTGTTCGACGAGGAGGCCGGCGATCCCCCGCCGGCCCCCGACTTCGGCCAGCACACCGACGAGGTGCTGGCCGAGATCGGCATCAGCTCCGCGGAGATCGCCCGCCTGCGCAGCGTCGGCGTGATCCTCTGACACCCTTCGAACGTTGTCGCGCTGGCCACCTCGACGGTGGCCGGCGCGACAAAGAACGAGGGCCTCAGGTGATGTTGTAGAGCGCCGCGGCGTTCTTCCAGACGATCTTCTGCTTGTCCTCGTCCGGCAGGCCGTCGAAGTGACGGGTCACGACGTCCTGCGACTCCGGCCACGTCGAATCAGGGTGCGGGTAGTCGCTGGCCCACATCAGGGTGTCGGTGCCGAGCAGGTCGAGGGTGCGCATGCCGACGAGGTCGTCCTCGAAGGTGGCGTGGAACTGCTTCTGCCAGAAGGTGCTGGGCAGCTCCTGGAGCATGCCGCGGCTGGCCCAGGAATGGCGGCGGTGCATCGTGTCGAGCCGCTCGAGGTAGTACGAGATCCAGCCGATGCCGGACTCGACCAGCACGATGTGGAGGTCGGGGTTGTTCGGCACCATGCCGCCCAGGATCCAACCGGAGATGAGCTCGGCCATGTGGATGGGTGGCAGCGACTGGGCGATCCCCTTGGCTGGGGTCGGGTCGTCGATGACGAACTCCATGAAGTGCGGGGTGGCCGCGGTGTGGAGGCTGAGTGGGATGCGGGTGGCGGCGAAAGTCTTCCAGAGCCCTTCATACTTCGGGTCCCAGTAGCTGGGAATGCCGTACACCTTGGGGTAGGTCGGCACGGTCGCCGCCTTGAAGCCCATGCTCACCAGCCGCTCGAGTTCGGTGATGCCCTCCTCGGAGCTGGTGGCCGGCACGATGCCGACAGGGATCAGCCGGTTCGGGGCCGCCTCGATCCACTGGGCCAGGGTGTCGTTGTAGGCGCTGAAGCAGGCGTTGCGGGCGTCGTCGTCATTCATGGCGTAGAAAAGCCCGCCCTCGAAGCCGAAGGTCGACTGGCTGTAGAGCACCTCGGCGTCGACGCCGTCGGTGTCCTGGTCCTCGAGCCGGGCGGTCTGGTCGGCGTCGCCGGGACGGCCCTGCGCCGGCCAGTGGCGGTGGGCGCGGTTGTTGGGCATCGGCGAGTTGGCCGACGCCGCCTGAGCTTGGTCGATGACCGCCTGGGCGGCCTCGAGATGCTTCTTCGGGACGTTGGCGAGGAAGGCCTCGTCGGTGATGGTGACGTGGGAATCAGCTGAGATCAGCCGCTGCGTGCTCGACATTTCGTATCCCCCTCGATGCTGTGGAGCCACGGGCGAGCCCGCCGCGACGAGCGTCTCCTCCCCCCGGGAGGCCGCGCTGTCGTGCCGGGCTGCAGTACCGCCGGCGGCGTCCACGTTACGCCGGCCTGGGTGGGGCGACCCGGAAGGGCGCCTGACTGGGGAGGTGGGGTGAACCGGGTCGCTAGGTGGCCCAGCCGAGGCGCCACGCACTGTCGGGTAGTTCACCTGCGGCTTCGGCGAAGGACTCGAACGCGGCGATCATCTGCTCGTAGCTCTCGGCCGGCATCCGTTCGACGATGCGTTCGATCTCGGCTCTGCGCCGTCGGGTCACCGAATGCAGGAGCTGGAGACCGGCCGGGGCAAGGCTCACGGTCACCTCCCGGCGGCTCTCCACCGAGCTCTCGCGGTGGATGAGGTTCTTGCCGGCGAGACGATCACACAGCCGGGTGGCGGTCGAGGGATGGATCTCCAGGGCGTCAGCGA
>DASXLH010000185.1:0-2197 GCA_036496335.1 Acidimicrobiales bacterium | reverse complement strand
GGCCCCAGGACCGCCAACGTCGGCACCAGCTCGGCCTCCTGAGCGGCGAACACCGGCACCGTCGCCTCCGTCAGGGTGGAAACCACCGCCTGCACCTGCCCACCCGACAGGGTCCCGTCCTTGGCTGCGGCGGCCAGCACCAGCAGCTCCCGAAAGCGCCGGCCGGTCCGCAACAGTTGACCAGCCTGCGGGCGGGCCATCCCGCCCCGGTCCCGCAACCAGGCCGTGATCGACGTGGCCCCCTCGATCTCCCATCCCCCCGACCGGTCGAAGTCGTCCACGGCAGTGGCGATCCGAGCCCCGAGCTGGTCCCACAAACGGACAACCGCCGCCAAGGCGTCGCCGTGCGACGGGATCTCCAACCCGCCCACCGCCCCCGCCAACTCGTCGAACATATGTTCGCAGCATACCGGGAGGGTGTGACGCCGGCAACCGCCAATGGTCAAAAGAACAAGCAGCACAAGAGCTTCTGATGAAGGATCGATGGACCGCCAAGAGCGAGTACCTGGCTTTTGCAGTCGGCTGCTCATTCCTGCGGTTGACGTCGCCCGGCCGTCAGCGAGCAGATGAACTCGCATTCGCGAGCTCGTTCATCGACCGCTCTTCCGGGATAGGCCGGCAGGGCCAACCTTGCGTCGAGAGCAGAGGACCGAATCGTTCTCGATTGGCCCAGACGATGCGGCGATCGTCAGAACCCGCCACCCCGTGCGGCGGCGCCCAGCCATCCCGATGCTCCGAGCGCCCGCTGGCGCGCTGTGACGGAAACCAGCCCCGGCTCATCGCTCCCGCTCATCTGCGATCACCTCCCCGCCGCGCGACTCACCCGGCGGACGAGCTGGTCCCGAGCAGCTGACCTGAGGCGTCTGCGTCGGGGGCGGCACCGAGCTCGGCCAGCGCCGGGGCCAACTCCTGACGGAAAAACCGGAAGAAGCCCTCCTGGTCC
This sequence comes from Acidimicrobiales bacterium, assembly GCA_036496335.1. GTDB lineage: Bacteria > Actinomycetota > Acidimicrobiia > Acidimicrobiales > CADCSY01 > JAEKLB01. The sequence goes on along the minus strand of DASXLH010000185.1, from coordinate 1,254 downwards.
GGGCCGATCTGGTTGAGGTAGATGCGATCGAAACCGGCATCGATGTAGCCCTGAACGGCGGCGACCATCGGCGCCGGATCGGGCCCGCACGGCGTGCTCTCCCCCGTCGACTCGAGCGTCACCAGTTGGGCGGCCTGCCGGAAGTGGGCGGTCGTGCGCAGGTCCTGGCTGAGCTCGCCCGGCACGCCGCTGGACCGCCACAGGCGGTGGGCCAACGCGACGGCCGCCTCGCGGTCGGCTCCCCAGCAGACCTTGAGCGTCGCCGACGCCAACCCGACGCCGCCGCCTCGGCGGTACCGGTCGACGAGCTCCTTGTCGGGCTTGGTGTTGATGTAGCCGTCGCCGATGCTGGCCGCCAGGTCGGTGGAGTGCTCCCCGAAGCCGCTCACCAGAACGGCGGGAGGCTCCGAGGGCAGTGAGTGCAGCCGGGCGTCCTCCACGCGGTAGTGGCGACCGCGCCGGGTCACGACCCCACCGCTCCAAAGCGCCCGCATCACCTCGACGGCTTCTTCGAGCATCTCCAGGCGCTCGTCGGCCGTCGGCCAGCGGTCGCCGAAGATGTGCTCGTTCAGGTTCTCACCGGTCCCGACCCCGAGCTCGAACCGACCCTCGAGCAGCAGGCTGGCCGTCGCCGCGGCCTGGGCGACGATCGCCGGGTGCAGGCGCATGGTCGGACAGGTCACGGCCGTGGTCACGGCCAGCGGAGTGGTGGCGGCGATGGCGCCGATCACGGCCCACACGAAGGGGCTCTCGCCCTGCTCGTCGAGCCAAGGATGGAAGTGGTCGGAGATCACCACTCCGCCGATCCCGGCATCCGAGGCGAGCTGGGCCTGACGGACGAGCTCCCGTGGTCCATGCTCCTCGGACGAGAGGAAGTAGCCGATCTCAGTCATCGCGCTCCACTACCCCGCCCTTTCCCCGACGATGCGCGGTTGGCCGGAGCTCGCTGGGGGCAACAACGCCGCTGATGCCAGCGGACGACCCCGGCGCCAGGAGACAAAACGCTGGATGTGTCCGGGTTGGGTGCTCCGGCTGGTCGTACAAGGACTGGCGTGGGCCCGTCTATCCCGCCAACGCTCCATCCAACGCATGGTTCGACCTCTACAGCCAGCGTTTCGACACGGTCGAGATCAACAACAGCTTCTACCGCCTGCCCTCGCCGACCACCGTCGAGCGATGGGCGGCGCAGGCACCGGCGGGGTTCCTCTACGCCGTGAAGGTGGGCCAGTTCGGCTCGCACCGCATGAAGCTCCG
>DASXLH010000184.1:0-6331 GCA_036496335.1 Acidimicrobiales bacterium | reverse complement strand
AGTGATGCCGAAAAAGAGACCAACGCGGCGGGCCCGCCGTTCCCGGGGGACGTGGGAGCGGAACGGTCGCCGGAGAGATCGGAAGCCAACGTGACCGACGAGATGACCGAGGTCCCGCCCTATCTCCGCTACTGGTCACGGCCGCGGCCCGAGCCCGCGACGGTCCTGGCGGATACCGGCTTCGCCATCGCCGCCGCGCTGGCGGCGCCCGACGACGCGGCCCGGATCCGGGACCGGATGGCGGACCACGTCCTGCTCTCCGTCCTGGAAGGTAACTACGACTGCATCTCCATCCTGGTGCGCGACGAGCTGTCGCCCACCCTCCGGCGGGAGCCCAGCCTGGAGTTCGACGGACGCTCGGCGCCCCATCTGGCGGGCCGGCACCATGACGCGCTGGAGCCGGACGCGGTCGCCGCGCTGCAGCCCCTGCTCGAGACGCTCTGCCTGCAGGGCTTCGCCGCCAGCGCCGCCTACGACACGGTGCTCGAGGACGGTCCGGCGCTGCTTCGCCGGCGGGCGCCGTCCGAGGTGCTCCCCCGTTGGACGGCCCACCGTTCCGAAGGGCTCCACGACGTCTCCCCCACCTTCCACGTCTTCCTGGACGCGGCCAGCTGGGTCACGCTCCACGACCTCCAGTCGCTGGCAACGATGCTCGGCCTCTCCCGCGGCCGGCGCCCGAAAGAAGCAGCCGTCGCCCTCGAGGTCGGCATGTTCTTGCTCGGCGCCGGGGTCGACCTCTACCCCTACCTGACCTCGAGGACCGATCACCTCTACGCCTGAGCGCCTGGACGGACGGCCCGTCCGTAGGGGCGAGAGTCCCGGCACGAGACCGACCACTAGCCTGCGACGACCGTCGAGGCAGGGGGCCCGGAATGAGCGATGACCTCGTTCGCATCGACCGCCACGGCGACGTCGCGGTGGTGACGCTCAACCGTCCCGGCGCCCGCAACGCCGTCAACGGCGCGATGGCGCTCGCCATCTGCGAGGCCATGGCGAACGCCCAGGACGCGGCCGTCATCGTGCTCACCGGCGCCGACCCGGCCTTCTGTGCCGGCCTCGACCTCCGTGATCTCGGCCTCGACGCCCTCTCCGACCTCGCCCCGTTCGTCGCCAGCGTGGCCGGCTCGTCGGTGCCGGTGATCGCCGCCGTCAACGGGCCGGCGGTGACCGGGGGCTTCGAAGTGGCGCTGGCCTGCGACTTCATGGTGGCGTCGGAGCGGGCCGCGTTCGCCGACACCCACCTACGCGTGGGCGTCTACCCCGGCCCCGTCGCCGTCGACCTCCCGCGCCGCATCGGGATGGCCAAGGCCCGTGAGCTCTCGCTCACCGGCAACTTCGTCGATGCCCGCACCGCGCTCCGGTTGGGGCTCGTCAACCACCTGGTGCCCCACGACGAGCTGCTGCCCTTCGCGCTTGACCTGGCCCGGGCCGTGGCCGAGCAGGACCGGTCGATGGTGGCGGCCCTGCGGCGGGACTGGGACGAGACGGGCGGCCTGCCGCTGGCCGAGGCCCGGCGGGTCCACATCGAGCACGCCTCCCACGCCTCGAGCGGGGCCCGAGCCGACGATCTCGCCTCCCATCGCGAGGCCGTGCTGGCCCGCTCCAAGTCGCAACGCGGGGCCTGAGACCCGCCCCGAAGGCCGTTCTGGGCGTGAAAACCGACGGCGCGAGCGTCGAGATCCGCTCCCAGAACGGTTTCTGGCTCGGGCCGCTCAGTGGGCGGCGGGTGCTCCCGGCTCGGCCGGCCGGGGCGGCATCCGGCCACCGCCTCCCAGGAGGCCCACCTCGTCCATGAACGTCTGGTACATCGACTTCTCCCAGGCGCCGTTGATCTGGGTCTTGATGTTGCCGATCGGGATGGTGAGGTCGGCCTGGGCCATGGCACCGCCGGGCGCGAAGGCGGCCGGGCCGCTGTTCGGCGGGGCCAGCGTGGCGAGCTTGTGCGCCCACTCCTGGGCGGTGGCCTCCAGCTGATCGGCTGGCACCACCTCGTTGACGAGGCCCCACGACTCCGCCTTGCGGGCCGGGATCGGCTCGCCGAACAACGCCATCTCCTTGGCCCGGACGAGGCTGATCGACCGGGTCAGGAGCCAGGCACCACCGCCCTCGAGGGGCAGGCCCCGCCGGACGAAGATCTCCCAGAAGGCGGCTTCCTCGCTGGCCAGCACGAGGTCGCAGCCCAGCGCCAGCTGGCACCCCCCGCCGGCGGCGATGCCGTTCACGGCGGCGATGAAGGGCTTCGTGCTCTTCCAGATCCGGTCCACCATGCGGTACCAGCCATAGAGGATCCCGTCCTCACGGCCGCCGTTCGGGCGGCGCCGCTCTTCGGGGATCTCGATGGGACCACCCTCCTGGGTCAAGTCGGCGCCCGACGAGAAGGCCCGGCCGTTGCCGGTGATGACCGCAACTCGTACCGCCGGGTCCTCGGTGACCTCCTCGATGGCCTCGATGATGGCCGTGCGCAACGGCCGATCGATGGCGTTGCGCTTCTCCGGTCGGTTCAGGCGGAGCCAGGCCACACCCTCGTCGGAGACCGAGTACTCCAGGCCCCGCTCGGCGAACGACGTCACCAGATCTGTCATGGGAGCTGCTCCTCTTCCCGCCCTTGCGCCGCGGTCGGCGACCGGGCGCTCTGCGACCGACGGCCATCGTGGCAGGTGACCGAATCCCGGCTGCGATCGTCGAGGGCCGCCCAGTTGGGCGAAGGCCTCAGCCGGTCGGGCCGGCGTAGCGGGTGGTCACGTCCGCGCCCATCACCCGCAGCACCAGGTAGTCGGCTCCCTTGAGCGCGGTCCGCTCCCAGGGCCCGAAGCCCTGCACCGTGCCGGGCCCACCCGTGGCGGCCGGGAGCTGGTGCACGCGCTCGAGCCCGTCCTTCACGCCTTCCGGCGTGTGGACGGTGGCCCTTCTCAAGCCGTGCACGGCCAACGAGGCCATGTCGTAGAACGCGGTCACCATCGGTCCGACGGGGCGCTGGCCGTAGGCCCCTTGGAACCGGTCGAGGACGGAGGTGGTGACGGCGTTCGCCTCGTCGTACATGTCGACGTAGACCCACCCGGCCGAGAGCGCCTTGGCCTCGGGCGGGGCGCCGTACCAGTGCAGGCCGGCGGTGTTCGTGAAGGCGGGTGGCTTCCAGCCGGCCGAGTCGAGTGCCTGCCACAGGGGGATCAGGACCTGCCCGAAGCCGAGGTAGACGAGCCCGTCGGGGTCGTGCTTGCGGGCCGCCACCACCTCCGTGGTCATGTCGGTCTTCACGGGGGAGACCTTGTGGTCGGACGTGACGACCAGTCCGGCCTCCTCTGCCGCCTCGCTGAAGTACGACCAGTACTCGTCGCCGATCGGCGAGCGGTCCCGGATCACGGCCACCTGCTCCAGCCCGGCGGCCCGGACCGCACGTGCCAGCAGCAGCCCTTCGTCGGGCAGCGAGCCGAGCTGCCAGTGGAAGTTGAACTCCCCTCGGGTCAGCTCGCAGCCCGAGAAGTTGATGGTCGGCACCCGGTGCGCCTCGGCGAGGCCGCGCACCGCCAGCGCGTTGTCGGTGATGCCCGGCCCGATGACCAGCAGCACCCCGGCGTCGACGAGCTCCAGGAACGCGTCGCACACGCCCTTGGCCGTGCCGTTGGGCAGACCGTTGCCAGCTCGGGCGATCACCTCGATCGGCCGGTCGAGCTCGCCGTTCGCCAGTGCCTCGTCGAAGCGGAGGTTGACGGGGTTGAGCGCCGCGCCCGACGGGACGACAGGCCCGTCCGACAGGTACCCGACACGGAACGGCTCGGCCATGGAACGGACTCCTTCCGGCCGCTCCCCCCAAGGCGCAGCCGCTCGGACTCTAGAGAGGGTGGGCGACAGGCGCACCGTGGCCCGAGCGGCCGGGCGCCGAGAGCGGACCCTAGGGTTCAGGTGACTGGGCGGCCGCGGTGGCGGCGGCCCGGGCCCGCTGCTCGGACAGCCGGCGCTCCCGGCTGTTGCCGGTGAGGGAGGCGGCCCGCTCGAACTCGACCTTCGCCTCGGCGGGGCGTCCGAGCTTCACCAGCAGGTCGCCTCGGACGCTGAAGAGGAGGTGGTAGCTCCGCAGCGACGGTTCGTCGAGAAGTCCGTCGACGACCTCCAGGCCGGCTTCCGGCCCCGCCGCCATCGACACCGCCACCGCCCGGTTGAGCTCGACCACCGGGGAGGGCGCCACCTCGGCCAGCACCCCGTACAGGGCCGCGATCCTGACCCAGTCGGTGTCCTCCGCCCGCAGGGCCCGCGCGTGACAGGCGGCGATCTCGGCCTGGAGCACGTACGGGCCACGCCCGCCGCCCAGCTCCTCGGCTCGGGCCAGAGCCGTCAGGCCCCGGTTGATCAGGAGCCGGTCCCAGCGGGCACGGTTCTGGTCGAGGAGGAGGATCGGTTCCCCCGACGGACCCGACCGGGCCGCCGCCCGCGACCCCTGGATCTCCATCAACGCGACGAGACCGAGCACCTCCGGCTCGTCCGGGGTCAGCTCCGCCAGGATGCGGCCCAACCGCACGGCGTCGGCACAGAGGGCGGGGCGCATCCAGTCATCACCGGCCGTGGCCGAGTAGCCCTCGTTGAAGATGGCGTAGATCACCTCCAGCACCGAGGACAGACGCCGCCCACGGTCGTCGCCGACGGGCACCTCGAAGGCGACGCCCTCGCGGGCGATCGTCCGCTTCGCCCGGACGATCCGCTGCGCGACGGTCGCCTCGGGGACGAGGTAGGCGCGGGCGATCTCCGCCGTCGTGAGCCCACCCAGCAGGCGCAGGGCCAGTGCCACACGGGCCTCCACCCCGAGCACCGGATGGCAGGCGGTGAACATCAGCCGGAGGATGTCGTCGTCGATCTCGTCCGAGAAGGCCGCCTCGAAGTCGGGCACGAAACCCTGGCCCGAAGTGGCGAGGTCGCGGCCGATCTCGGCGTAGCGGCTGGTGAGCGTCCCGTCGCGACGAAAGCGATCGATGGCCCGTCGCTTGCCCACCGTCGTCAACCAGGCGCCCGCGTTCCGGGGGACGCCCGACGACGGCCACTGCTCGAGCGCCGCCAGCAGCGCGTCCTGGGCGAGCTCCTCGGCCAGCCCGACATCGCCCGTGTAGCGGGCGAGCACACCGACCACGCGGGCGAACTCGATGCGGACCACCGCCTCGATGGCCCGGTTCGTCTCCGCCGGCAGCGTCGGCAGATCGGGCTTCGCCCGTGCGGGCGGCTCCGGATCGGGACGATCCGTCTCGGAGGGAGGCGTCTTCGGGCCGGTCACGACCCTCCGATCACACCACCCGTCACCCACCCCCGGCAAGGTCGGGCGGGCCGACCCGCCTGCGGGCCCCACCCCCGGCGCGGGCGCGCGGGGGCGGAGCCGCAGGGGTGTCACTCCGGACCGAACACCTCGCGCAGCCGGGTCTCGCCTTTGCCCAGCACACCGAGGAAGCGCTTGGTCCACTCGATCGCCTCGTCCCGATCGCGGACCTCCATGAGAGCCCAGCCGCCGACGATCTCCTTGGCCTCGGCGAACGGGCCGTCGACCACCGTGTACTCGCCGTCGTGCAGCGTCACCTTGATGCCGTCGGCAATGGGGGCCATGCCGCCCGTGGCCAGGATCACACCGGCCTTGGTCGCCTCGCTCACGAAGGCGTCCATCGTCTCGTACAAGGTCTCGTCCGGCGGTCCCGGGGGGTTCGTGCTGTCGTCGCCCATCGAATAGCCGAGGAATCGCATCTCCGTCTCGTCTCTGTCGTGTCGGCCGGGCCGACGGTCGCGACCCGGGATTCGGAGGTACCGGCACGACGGCCGCTCCTCCTTCCTACCCGAACGTCGAACGGGCTCGGCCCGGATCGACACGCAGGGGGAAGATCCTGATCAGTCGATTCCCTCGAGCACGGCGATGATCTCGTCGCCGTAGAGATCGAGCTTCGTGGGACCGATGCCGTCGATGGCGGCGAGCTCGGCCAGGGACGTGGGGCGGCGGGTGGCGATGGCCCGCAGCACGGCGTTGGAGGCGACGATGAAGGCCGACACCTTGTCGGCCCGGCAGCGCTCGAGGCGCCAGGCGCGGAGTGCCTCGTCGACAAGGGCCACCTCGGGAGGCAGGTCGGGCGCCCGCACCAGGGTGGCCGGGCGGCCCCGGATGGTCACCGGTTCCCCGAATCGCACGCGCAGGGAGCCACCCCCCTGCAGACCCAGGAGCACACCGTCGGCGTCGATCTCCGTGACCTCGCCGGCGAAACCGCCGTTGGCCTCGCACGCCAGGCCGATCCGGGCTTCGACACTGGATGCCTTCCGGGCCGCCGCGGCTCTTCCCGTGGCCCCCGCCTGCCCGGCAGCCGTCCGGCCG
>DASXLH010000183.1:0-1600 GCA_036496335.1 Acidimicrobiales bacterium | reverse complement strand
TCGAGCCCGGGCACACCCCTGGGCGGCGTGACCGTCGAGTTACCCCCGGTCGGGGTCAGTCATGCCCATTCCATCTACGGACCAGGCCCGGCCGACGGCGAGGTCCCCGTGGCACCGCGGTCCAGGGCGACGGAGCCGTGGCACCAGCTGGCCGGATCGGTCCTGGTCGGGGCCGGGACGGTGGAGTCGGCGGTGCAGCTCGCCCGCGGCCTCGCCGAATCGGGGCTCCTGCCGACGCTGACCTTCGACGAGGTCCAGCTGGTCGACACCGCCCTGAGTGCCTCCTTCGACGTGATCGTGGTGTCGGCGGACGTCACCGGCGACCTGCTCGGAGTGGCCCGACGTCTGGGCGCCCGTCCGGATGCCGTCATCGTCCTGGTGGGGGGCGACGAGGTGGCTCCCGCCGATCTCGTCGAGGCGGGCGTCGAGCTGCGACTTCCGGCCGGCTCCGGCGCCGCCGAGGTGGCCGACTGCGCGCTGGCCCTGCTGGGCCTGCGCTTCGACCCTCACGTCCGGCGGCTGATGCGGTGGGGGCCGCTGGTCCTGGATCCAGCGCGACGGTCGGTTTCGCTCCGGGGCACGACGATCCGAACGACGCCGTTGCAGTTCAGGATGCTGGCGACGCTCGTGCGGGCCCAGGGGGCGGTCATGAGCAAGGAGCAGGTGCACCGCATGGTCTGGGGCCAGTTGCCGATCGACGACGGCAGCCGGGTCAAGGCCCACATCCAACGGCTCCGACGGCTCCTCGGCGACCAGCTCGGTACGCCCCACCTGCTCGTGACGGTACGGGGGGAGGGCTACTGCCTGGCCGAGCCGGAGGAATGGGCGGTGGCGGGAACCTGACCGAGACCGGCTCCGACGTCGATCACGGGTCCCCCATCCGGGAGTGCGGCGTCCCTCATGAGGTAGCCCCGGCGCCAGACCGTGACGATCTCGAGGTCGAGCGGTGCCACGCGGCGACGGACCCTTGCCGTGAGCTGGGTCAGCGCGATGGAGGCGTGGGGATGCGACGGCCATACCGCCGCGCCGAGGCGCTCGCGCCCCACCACCCGCCCGAATCGGCCGGCGAGCAGCCGGGCGACGGCCGCCTCGTGGGGTGAGAGCGGCACCCAGATCGGGCCGCGCCGGAGGAGGTCCGGGTCCTCGAGCGATGGCCATCCCCTCGCGTCGGCGGCGAGGAGGGGCGCCGTTCGGCGATGTTCCACAGTCGTCCCTTCGTCGGGACGGCGGGCGCGGCCACCATTGCGAGGCCGGGCGCCACCGTCGACACGGGCCACGGGCCCGGTGTCGACGGAATTGGGTCGATCAGACGGAGCCGGCGGCTATGGCGTACGGAGGGCCAGAGCCGGCGGGGCGTGGGCCGGGGCGCGGAGGGCGCCGATGACCTCGCTTGGTAGACGGAGGATGTAAGGACGGCGGCGGATCGCCAGCAGCAGGGTCGACCCGGCCGCGACGACCAGCGCCAGCAGCCATCGGATGGTCCGGGTCGACGATCTCGAATCGGACAGCCGCGGAGGTCCGGGCACGACCCGGGCGGCCAGCGCCTCCGCGGGTGCGGCCGGGCGGGCGACGGAATGGACCGTCGACCGCGCCGGCGGCG
>DASXLH010000182.1:0-8235 GCA_036496335.1 Acidimicrobiales bacterium | reverse complement strand
AGGTCGCGTGACAAGTCGAGATCGTCGGTGGCCCGCAGCAGCTTGTCGTAGGCGTCGGCGAAGTGGAGCTCGACGTCGCGCGGGAACAGGTTGGTGTCGGGCAGCTCGCACCGGTCGTCCAGCACGGCACGGGCCGCGTCGCGGGTCGGTGCCAACGTGCGGCGGACGTGGAGGATGTCGTGCCTGAGCTCGGAGATGCGCTCGCGCACGGCCGTCGGCGCCCACGTCGACACCTGGTCCTCCAACTCGTCGATCGAGTCGTCGAAGGCGTCGATCAGCGAGAGGTAGCGCTCGGCGACCTCGTCGAAGACCCGGTAGAGGCACATGCCGGCGCTGTCGCCCTCGGCGAGGGCCGACGTCCGGACGTCATCGAAGGACAGCGGTTCGCAGTTCGGTGGGGTCTTGCGGACGGTGATGAGCCGATCGGCGGTGGAGACCAGGTCGACCTCCATGTTGATCACCCGGTCGCCGGGCTTGGGGATGACCGGGACGACGAGCACGCCGAAGAGGTGCGTCCCCTGCGTCTCGAGCCGCGGCCGGGGGTCGTCGCTGTGCCTGGGAGCGGCCAGCAGCCGACGGATCACGGTCGAGTGCACGTCTCCCTGCAGTGCCTCGGTCACCTCGTCGGGACCCGGGTCGAGCAGGTCGATCCACGTGACGTCGTCCATGGCCCGGACCCTAGAGAGCGCCGGGCAGGAGCGGGGTGACTCGGCCCTGCCACCGGGTCCTTCAGCCGGACGCCAGCACCGCCCGGTTCAGTCGGCGGCGCACGACCAGCGCGTAGTAGCCGGCCAATGGGAAGCCGACCAGGAAGGGCGCCGCCACCGCTTGCGCCGTGACCCAGGTCGTGCGCCGCTCCCCCGCGGCCTCCCACTCGCCCGTCGGGCGGATCGAGGCGTCGGTCGCGCCCCAGAGCGGCGCACCCACGAGGACGATGAGCAGCAGGCCTTCGCCGAGGGCGGTGTTGCCGACGTTGAGGAGCTTGAGCGCCGAGGCGAAGAGGATCACGACGAGGGCAGGCCGGATGATGGAGTCCGGTGCCCGCGACGACACGTGGGCACCCACATAGACGCCGGGAATGCTGCCGATGAGGATCGATCCGGTCAGGCCCAGGTCGATGTGCCCGAAGATCGCATGGCTGAGGGTGGCGGCGGCGACGAGGGGGATCGCCTGGACGAGGTCGGTGCCCACGAGCCGCTTGGAGGTGAGCCTCGGGTAGAGGAGCAGCAGCATGACCATCATCAGCGAGCCCGAGCCGACGGAGGTCATGCCGACGATGAAGCCTCCGGCGAGGCCGATCAAGATGGTCGCCACCCGTTTGAGCGGGAGCGCCCCGTCGTCGGGCGGCTGCCGCTGACGGCGCTGCGGGCGTGAGTCGACGTAGGACTTCGCCACCAACGAGATGGCGGCCACGATCAGGGCCCATCCCAGGAGAGTCTTGATGTCGTTGGCGACCGTCGGTCCGGTCCCGAACGAGTTGAGGACGAAGACCCCCATGAACGCGGCGGGCACGGACCCCACCGCCAGCCATCCGGCCAACCGCCAGTTCACGGTGCCCTGGCGCAGGTGGACGCTGGCCCCGATGGGCTTCATGAACAGGGACGCCAGGAGGTCGCTCGAGACCGCCGTCCCGGGGTTGACGCCGAACAGCAGCACCAGGATCGGCGTCATGAGGGCGCCGCCGCCCATGCCCGTCAGGCCGACCGTGAAGCCCACGATCGCCCCCGCGAGAACCTTCAGCAGATCCAGGTGCACGCCCTCATCCTGTCCGCGGGAGGCGCCCAACGCCCCTCCAGGCGGGACCTCGGTTCAGCGACGGACGGGCGGGAGCAGGCTGACGCGCCCGAGCTGGGCGTCGGTGGGTTCGGCGCAGCAGAACCAGGCTTCGCTCAGTCGGGGGCGGCACGATCCCTCGTCGAGGACTCCGAGCGCCGGGTCGAGCCCGGCCGCGTTGCGCACCTCGGCCGCCACGGCCCGGAACACCGTGACCGGGGACGCCTCCTCGGCGACGAGGCCCTCGACCAGGGGGACCAGCCGGGCATGGAGCTCGTCGACCCGGGGATCGGCGGCGATCCAGCGGTGGCCGAGCTGGGCCGGGTCGTAGCCGGCGAGATGGGGCGCCAGCTCGGGGCGGTCGAGCAGCAGGGAGCCGGTCGGCACCAGCAGGCGGATGGTCCAGTGGACGGGTTCGACGTTGGCGGCGAGGTCGTGGATGGCGACGAAGTCGATCAGCGCCACCAGTCCCTCGAGCGTGGTCCAGGGCGTGAAGGGCAGGAGCGACGGGCGGACGTCGATGCCAGCGGCCCGCACGACGGCGACGGCCTCGGCCGCCTGGGCGGCGGTGTGGCCCTTGTCGAGGATGGCGAGCACCTCGTCGTCGACGCACTCGAGGGCCGTGACCGTGAAGAGGCAGCCGAGAGCGGCCAGCTCGTCCCAGAGGCCCCGATGCCGCAGGATCAACTCGACCTTGGTGGTGATGTCGAACGTCACGTCCGGGTGACGCGCGTGCAGGCCCCGGGCCACCCGCATCGAGTGGTGCACGGCGTTGAGGAAGTCGGGGTCCCCGAAGGTGATGTGACGGGCGCCGGCGGCGACGAGGGCGTCGACGTCGGCCAGGACCACGTCGGGGTCGACGATGCGCGTCCGTCCGTCGTAGACGACGGGAACCGGGCAGTGCCGGCAGCGCGAGGCGCACCCCCGGCTGGCCTCGACCGCGCCGGCCAGGCGGGTCTCGCCGTCGACCAGCAGGTGGGCGTAGCGGTCGACTGGGGGTAGCCCGCTCCGGTCGGGGACGGGGGTGGCGGTACGGACCAGGGGCGCCGGATCGGTGACGGGCTCGCCGCCCACCCAGCCGATCAGAGTGGGGAGGTACTCGCCGGCGATCGTGGCGTCGAAGCCCGTCGTCTGGCCGGCGTACAGCCCGTAGGCCAGACGGGGCAGGGCCGGACGGCGGGCCTTCGTCGAGGCCGCCACGTCGTTGGCGAGGCGGGCGGCGGTGTGCATGGTGACGGACACAGCTAGGGCGTCGACGTCGTCGACCACCGCCGGATCCCAGTCGTCGACGGCGAGGTCGACCGTTCGGACCTCGTGGCCGCGGGCCCGCAGGGCGGCGGCCGGGACGGCCAGGTGCACGGGCTGGCGGCCGAGCTCGTAGGTCGACACCAGCAGCACCCGCACGACCGACGAGGCTAAGCCAGAGGCGTCTCGGTCACGGTTCCACGCCTTTCTCCACGGGAACGTCCTCGATGTCGATCTCGAGCACGGCGTGGGCGGCCCGCAGCGACGCCTCGACCTCGTCGGGCGTCGCACCCCGGGCGAAGAGGAAGCCGAGATAGCGGTCACCCTCCGGGAGGGCCAGTACGGGTCGGCCGGGTCTGATGGTGAGCTCGAGGCCCGAGACGCCGGGGACGGCCCTCGCCTCCGCCTGGCCCCGGACCTCGCGCAGCACCCCCGAGCGAGGGATCGGCAGCATCATCACCCCTGCCGCCGACCCTTCCCGCACCATCCCGTCGGTCCGGAGGCCCAGGGCGTGACGCAGGATCAGCTCCTCCAGCGAGATGCCGGCACCGAAGCGGAGCGTCCGGGCGCAGAGCCCGCCGATCGATCGGGCCGCCACCTCCAGCAACACCGGACCGGTGGCGGCGAGGCGGGCTTCGGCGTGCACCGGCCCCTCCACCAGCCCGACCGCGGCGCACGCTCGGCTCACCAGCGATGCCACCTCGTCGAGCACCCGGCGGGGATGCCGGGAAGGGGTCACGTAGATCGTCTCCTCGAAAAAGGGCCCGTCAGGCGCGTCCGGCTTGTCGAAGATCGCCAGGACCTCGAGGCGGCCGTCCCGCAGCAGCCCCTCCACCGCCACCTCCGGCCCCCCCACGAATCGCTCCACCAGAAGGGGGCCGTCCCAGAGGGCCCACGCCCGCTCGGCGGCGGCGATCGCAGCGACAGGGTCGTCCGCCCGGATGACCCCGACGCTGCCCGCCAGACCGGTCGGCTTGATCACCACCGGGAAGCCGACCGATGCCGCCACGGCCGCGACGTCGTCGTCCCGCTCGAGCACCTCGAAGCGCGGTTGGGCGACCTCCGCCGAGGACAGAAGGCCCCGCATGACCACCTTGTTCCGGGTCGCCGCCACGGCGTCGGGCGGGTTGCCGGGGAGGCCGAGCTGTTCGGCGGCGGTGGCGGCCAGGACGGCGCCCCGGTCGTCGACGGCGACCACCGCGTCGATGGGACGCCCGTCGTCGAAGCGCTCCAGCAGGGCGGCCGCGGCCGCGGCGTCGTCGAGGTCGACGACGACCGACTGGGCCAGCGGGGGCGCGGCTTCGGAGGCGACGACGACCTCTACGCCGAGCGATTCAGCGGCGAGGACGAAGTCGGTCGCCCGGTAGGTGGCCGTGGGCAGCACCAGGACGACGCGAGGCACACCCGTATCATGACGGTGTGGACTCCCCGACCGGCACCGACGAGCTCAGCCTGCCGGACTCGCCGCTCCTCACGATCTCCCCCAAGGCCCACAAGCGGGTCCTGGAGATCCGAGCGGGCGAACCCGACGGCGACCAGCTGGCTCTCTGGATCGAGGTGGTCGGCGAGGCGGCCGGCGAGTACGCCTACGACCTCTTCTTCGACGCCGCCAGCGAAGCGCGGGCCGACGACGCCGTGCAGCACGGCGACGACCTCGACGTGGTGATCCCGGCGGGCAGCATCGAACAGCTTGTCGGCGCGTCCCTGGACATGAGCCGTGACCTGCTCAACCCCGGCCTGGTCGTCGTCAACCCCAACAAGCCGGCGCCGGCCACGCCGGCCTACGTGCCCGACATCCCCGTGCTCGACTCGTCCATCCCGGTGGCCGAGCGGGTCACGCTCGTGCTCGACCAGCACATCCGGCCCAGCATCGCCGCCCACGGTGGCACCGCCGAGCTGGTCGCTGTCGAGGACGACACCGTCTACGTCCGCCTCGGGGGTGGCTGCGTGGGCTGCGGCATGGCCGCGGTCACGCTCAGCCAAGGCATCACCGTCGCCATCAAGCAGGGCGTACCCGAGATCACCAACGTCGTCGACGTGACCGATCACGCCAGCGGCACCAACCCCTATTACGAGGCAGCCAAAAAGTGACGATCTCCCAGGACTGGGCCGGCCTGGCCGGCCGTCTCGACGCGACCCTGCACCCGACGGCCCCGCCCGTCGCCATCACCTTCTCGGACGAGGCGCCGGCCGGGATCCCCGCCTTCGACGACCCGATGCCGGCGCCCTCCCCCGACGGCCGCACCGGCCGGGTGCCCGCCGGCTGCGTGTTCTGGATGAAGTCGCTCGACCGGACGTTCACCACCGAGGCCGCCGACCACGCCAACTGCTCCGTCGGGAGCCTCACCCACGGCTTCATCTCGATGGAGGAGGCCGCCACGAAGGGCGACGTGGCCGCCCTGCTCGACTCGGGCTGGGTGACCATGGACATGGTCCCGCAGATCCCGTTGGTGTCGCAGAAGCCGGGGGCCGTCACGTACGGGCCGCTGACCGAGACGCCGATCGACCCCGACGTGGTGCTCCTCCGCTTGTCGGCCCGGGCCCTGATGGTGCTCTCCGACGCCCTGCCGGGTCTGCGGATCGAGGGCAAGCCCCAGTGCCACATCGTCGCCGCCGCCAAGGAGCACGGTGACGTGGTCGCCAGCGTCGGCTGCGCCCTGTCCCGCGTCCGGACCGGCATGCCGGCCACCGACAACACCTGCGCCGTCCCCGCCTCCCGCCTCTCGGAGGTGGTCGAGGCGCTCGAGCGCACCGCCGCCACCGACTCGATCGTGGCCAAGTACGCCGCCGAGGACGCCCGCCGGTTCGCCTGAGGCCTGGGCGGCGGGTCAGACGTCGTAGCCGGCGCCCGCGCCGCGGGTGTTGTGCCGGAAGGTGAGGATCATCCGCTCGCCCTCGAGCGGCGGGTCGGCGGCGTGCATCGGCGAGCGGGTACCAGGCACCGGCCAGCCGTTGCCGCGGTGCAGGACGAGATCGCCGGCCGCCGCCGGCCACTCGCTCGGGGTGGTGCCGCGGTCCAGCACCTCGGCCGGTGCGCCGAGGACGGCGCCGTCCCAGACGCGGAACGTCGCCCGACCGTGGAGGGTCAGGATGGCGATGAGCCCGCCGTAGGTCGACGGATCGCGGTGAGCGGTGATGAACCCCCCGCCGGCGGGATAGCGAATCCAGCTGACCTCGTTGAGATCCGGGATGGCGGGCAGGTCGGGCAGGGCCGACGCGGCGAGTTCCCGGACGATGGCGGCGGCCACCGCCGACACGGTCGGGTCCCCGTCGGTGAGCGCCACCGACGGATGGGGGCTGAACGCCGCGCTTGCGCACATGGCCTTCTTCCGGAGGTGCGGGACGCCACCGCGGGTCCGCCGCCTCCGCCAGCTCGTTGGCGAGGTCACGGTCGACGGCGCCCGGCACGTGCGCCGAGCCGGTGGAGACGAGGGAAGCCGCCACCTTCGCCCAGTCGGCGACCAGCAGTGTTCCCGGCACGGTTGCGAACCCTAGGAGCGGGAACCTGTGTTGCCGGGTGGCGAGGCATCATCGACCTTGTGATCTGGCTCCGCCCAGCAGCCGTCGCGCTCCTCGCCCTCGGTCTTCTCTCCCGACGCTGGCGAACCGCCGCGGCGTGCGTGGTGGCCCTGTGGTCCCTCGTCGCGATTCCCTGGACCTTGGCGTCACACCAGTGGGCGTCGGCCTTCGTCTACATCGCCGCAGGGCTGGGAGCCCTGGCTCTTGCCGACCTGGGCCGACGTCGCCACCGCGACCCCGAGCCGAAGCCATAGCCACCCGGAGCGAGGGACTTCGCCGAAGCTGTTGTGCGGGTTGAGGTTTTCGAGTTAGCGCGGTGTTCTTGTCACACGCTCGACGTATGCTTACGAACATATGTTCGACGAGTTGGCGGGGGCGGTAGGCGGGTTGGAGATCCCGTTGTACGGCGACGCCCTGGCTGCGGTACTCCGGATCGCCGATCAGCTCAACGCTCGGATCGCCGCCGCGGTGGACGACTTCGACCGGACCGGCGGGTGGGAGATCGAGGGCGCTACGTCGATCACGGCCTGGTTGCGGGACCGGGGCGGTGTAGCCCGGCCGCAGGCCGGCCAGCTGTTGCGGACCGGCAGACGGTTCCGGGATCTACCGGTGCTGTCTGCCGCGGCCCGGGATGGGGTGTTGTCGGGTGGGCAGGTGCAGGCGGTGGTGTCGACGGTGACCGAGGCCACGGTGCCGGTGTTCGCAGAGCAAGAGGCTGAGCTGGTGCCGAAGTTGGCGGAGCTCGGTCCGCCGGATCTGGTGTCGGTGCTGGGCCGATGGCAGGCCCAGGCCGAAACCGCGGTCGGGGCCTATGACGGACTCCCCGAGGAGCCGGACCGGTCGCTGTACCTGTCTCGGACGTTCCAGGACCGCTGGGAGGGTTCGTTCAGCCTGGACGGCGAGAGCGGCGCCTGGGTGGACAAGGCCATCCAAGAAGCCTCCACCCGGGACCGGGACGGCGACCGGCTGCGGTTGGCGGCCGAACGGCGGGCGGATGCGCTGGTGGACGTGTGCCGATGGTTCCTGGAACACCGGGACCGGCCGAGCGGGAGCCGGCATCGGCCCAGCCTCAACATGCTGGTCACCGTCGACGACCAGCACCAGCTGTCGGGTGGGGTGGTGGGCGGCCCCCAGCTCGCCCCGGCCACCCTGGGCCGGCTGGCCTGTGACTGCGTGCTGCACAAGGTCGTGCTGGGTGCGGACGGGGGCCTGCTGCGGTTCGGCCGGTCCACCCGCACCGTGCCGGTGGGGTTGTGGAACGCGCTGGTGGTGCGGGACCTGCACTGCCGCTTCCCGGGCTGTGACCGGCCGGCTCATTGGAGCGAGGCGCACCACGCCGTTGCGTGGGATGAGGGTGGATTGACTGACGCCGAAAATTTGGTGCTGCTCTGCTCCCGGCATCATCATCGGCTTCACCGGCCCGGCTGAAAAGCCAAGCTCCGCCCCGACGCCAGCCTCGAAGTCACCTCACCCGACGGCACGACCCGAGTCATCCGACCACCCGGCGAGCTGCAACTCCCCATCCGACCACCACCCCTACCGACCGGATGACGCGGAGAGCCGAGGCTCAGCTCGGATCACTCAGGCTGGTAGAGCGCGATCGTGTTTCCGTCCGGGTCCTTGAACCAGGCGGAACGACCGATGCCGGGCGTGGTCACGACGTGGTCGACGGTCTTGAACGCCCCCGAGTCGTACTCC
>DASXLH010000181.1:0-1648 GCA_036496335.1 Acidimicrobiales bacterium | reverse complement strand
GCAATCGGTGTGGTGGATCAGGACGATCTCGCTGGTACCCAATAGGCGCTGGGAGATCGTGAGCGACCGGATGGCGTCATCGGTGACCACGCCACCGGCGTTGCGGATGACGTGGGCGTCGCCCTCCGACAGCCCGAGCAGCCCGTACGGGTTGAGCCGTGCGTCCATGCAGGCGAGCACCGCGACCTTGCGGGCCGGGGGCATCGGCAGCCCGCCCTTGTCGAACTCCTTGGTGTACTGGCCGGCACTGGCGACGAGCTCATCGGTGACCGTCATGGCCGCTCCCTCGTAGGTAATTCCTATTGATTAAGTGGGAATTATAGCGGAATCCCGAGTTGTGAGGTCGGGATTCCAGTTCTACCGTCGTCACCATGCCCAACGCGTTCACCTTCAGCGAGTACGGCGGTCCGGAGACCCAGGCCCTGGTCGAGCGGCCGAAGCCGGAACCCGGGCCGGGCGAGGTGCTCATCGCGGTGCGGGCGGCAGCGGTAAACCCGGTCGACTGGAAGATGCGGGCTGGTCACCTGAAGGCCTTCATGCCCCTCGAGCTGCCGGCGGTGCTCGGCCGAGAGGCGTCCGGCGTGGTCGAGTCCGTCGGCGACGGCGTGACGAACTTCGCGGCGGGCGACGAGGTCTTCGGCAACACGCCCCATGGAAGCTTCGCCGAGTACGCCGTGCTCACCGCCGCCAGCACCGGCCACAAGCCGGCCGCGGTCTCGTTCAACGACGCCGCGTCGCTCCCCGTGGGTGGCGGCACGGCCTACGACGCCGTGCAGCAGATCGGCCCGAAGGACGGCGACATCCTGCTCATCACCGGCGCCGGCGGCGGCGTCGGCGTGGCCGCCGTGCAGCTCGCCCTCCGCGCCGGGGCCCGGGTGATCGGCACCGCCAGCCCCTCCAAGCACGACCTCCTCCGCCGCCTCGGCGCTGAGCCCGTCGCGTACGGCGCCGGTGTGGAGGAACGGGTCCGGGCCCTCGCCCCCGACGGCGTGACGGCGATCTTCGACCTCATCGGCGGTGACGACCTCCGAGCCGTCGCCCCGGTCCTCGCCGACCCCAGCCGACTCGTGACCGGCGCCGACCCGGCCACCGCCGGCGAGCTCGGCGGCGTCCGGCTCGATCGCCATCCCAACACCGAGACCTACGAGACCATCGCCGCCCTCGTCGCCGAAGGCGCCTTCGACCCCCTCGTCACCTCCACCTACCCGCTGGCCCGAGCCGCCGACGCGATGGCTGAGGTCGAAGCCGGCCACGCCACCGGCAAGGTCGTCATCACCGTCCCGTAGCCCGCACGCGCGGCTGGGCGAGGTCGATCCCGGACGCGGGTCCGTACCGGGGCGGCCTCGAGCCCCCGTCGCTCCGCGCTCCTCCGGCCGGACCCGCTCATGCGCTGCCGGGTGGTCGGACGGGGAGCTCGAGTTGGCCGGGTGGTCGTGTGACTCGTGTCATGCCGTCGGGCCCGGTGACTTCGAGGGTGGCGTCGGGGTGGAGCTTGGCTTTCCAGCCGGGCCGGTGGATCCGGTGATGATGCCGGGAGCAGAGCAGCACCAAATTGTCGTGGTCGGTGAAGCCGCCGTCATCCCAAGGCAACGCATGGTGGGCTTGGGTCCAGTGCGCCGGCCGGTCACAGCCCGGGAAGCGGCAGTGC
>DASXLH010000180.1:0-11652 GCA_036496335.1 Acidimicrobiales bacterium | reverse complement strand
GATGTAGTCGCCGGGCTGGTTGCCGACCGGCGCCCCTACCTCCGACCACCGGTACCAGTCGCCGTTCATCTCCTGGTCGAAGCGGATGATCATGGGCAGGCCCAGGGCCTTGACCTGCTGGGCGTATGTGGTGAGGTAGGCGTCGAAGTTGCCGCCGATGATGTTCTCGAGCGAGTAGTCGGACTGGGGCGTCGTCTCCGTGTCAGCCAGGGGACGCGACTCCCAGGTGACCATGGGGATCTCGCCCCGGCCCCAGGTCGAGCTGATCCGGTCGGCGTCGAAGGGGATGTCCCACCCGGCGAAGTAGCCGTGGATGGTGGTGTCCCAGGCCAGGCTCGCCTCGACGGCGTCGTAGTCCTCGAGGGTGGCGTCCATCAACCCGAAGTGGTGTCCGCTGGCCAGCAGCTCGGCCTTCGACGGAGCCGTGGGCCTGGCCGGCGGGGCCGGGGGCGAGGGCTCCTGGGGCGGCGCCGCCGGTTCGAGCACCTTGACGACCTGGGGCGGGGCGCTGCTCTTCAGCTGCTCGCAAGCCCGACCGTCGTGATCGCCGTCGAGGGCGGCCAGGCCGACGCGGTCGACGAGGAAGGCCCGCTCGGCCGACTCCTGGTCGGCGTAGCTGGCGCACGAGGCCCTCGAGCCCGAGGCCACCACGAGCTGCCCGGTAGCCAGGGCATGGGCCACCGCGGTGGCGTCCTGGGTCGCCTTGGCGTTCGTCGCCTTGGCGGCATCGAGCTGGGCCTGGGTCTGGTGCAGCTTGCGCTCCAGCTGGTCGACCTTGCCTTGGAGGTCGACGTTCTGGCTCTCGGCGCTGGCGACGGTCGGGTCGACCCCGAAGCGCACGTCGTAGTGGGCTGTGCCGATCGCCGCCAGCGACACCAACGAGGTCAGGGCGAGGGCGTACCGGGTCGGCCGGTGGCTCAGGTCGGGCATGATGTGCGCTCCGGGATTCCGTGGGGGGCAGGGGCCTGACCACGGAGAGTGAAGCAGAACCACGTTACGTGGTTGTTTCTAGTCAGTGGACAGTCGGTGTACCGCCGGCAACGACCATTCGAACGCCGTCCGTCCAGTACCTGACGGCCCATGACGGCGGGGCCGAGGGCTGGCAGACTGTGTCGACGCACGGGTTGGCGCCGCAGGGCCATCCGGTTCCCCGGAGGAAGACGAGGACGACATGGATCAACCGCTCGATTACACGATCGACTACCAGCTGGTCGATGCCGACAACCACTACTACGAGGCCGAGGACGCCTTCACCCGCTACGGCGACGAGAGCGTCAAGCGCTACGTCAAGTGGATGCAGGACGGCAAGCGCAAGCACCTCTTCTTCGGCGACAAGCTCTCGAGCACGCCCCCGAACCCCACCTTCGACCCCATCGCCAAGCCGGGTGCCTTCCACGCCCGGCTCAAGGAGCTCGAGGCCGGCAAGGGCCGCGAAGCCGGCTGGGAGTTCGAGAAGTCGCAGTACGGCACGCTGGTGCCGCTGCCGGCCGAGTACCGCCACAAGGACGAGCGCATCGAGGTCCTCGACCAGCAGAACGTCCAGGCCTGCTTCCTGTTCCCGACGTTGGGCGACTGCGTCGAGGGCCTGATGATGGACGACCCGGTCATGGGCCACAAGGCCTTCAGCGCCTACAACGAGTGGCTCGACGAGGACTGGGGCTACCACTACAAGGAGCGGCTGTTCGCGCCGCCCTACATCCCCATGCTCGATCCCGAGCTGGCCGCCCAGGAGCTCGAGAAGGTCCTGAACAAGGGAGCCAAGCTGGTGTCGGTCCGCCCCGGACCCGCCGCCGGCCGCTCCCCCGCCGACCCGATCTGGGACCCGTTCTGGGCCCGGGCCAACGAGGCCGGCATCCTGGTCGCCTACCACGCCTACGGCGGCCACACCGTCTACCAGGACTCCTTCGACCTGCTCTACGGCCGGGCCCCGGTCACCGACAAGCGCTACCAGTTCACGCTGGCCGCCGCCCTCAACGGTGACCGCGGGATCCTCGAGACGGTGCTCGCCCTCATTCTGGGCAACACCTTCGGGCGGTTCCCCAACGTCAAGATCGCCAGCGTCGAGATGGGCGCCAACTGGGTGCCCTACGCCCTGCACTCCCTCGACCATGCCGGCGGCCTGCTCGAGCGCCGGGTCGAGGCCTTCGGCACGAGGGTCGAGGACCGTCCGTCCGACATCTTCAAGGAGCACGTCTACGTGTCGCCCTTCCCCGAGGAGGACGTCGTGGCCCTCTCCGAGCTGATCACCGTCGACCGGGTGCTGTTCGGCTCCGACTGGCCGCACCCCGAGGGCAACATCCAGCCCGTCGACTACGTCGAGTGCATCCAGAAGCTCGACCCGGCCGACGTCAAGAAGATCATGCGCGACAACGCCCTCGCCATCATCTCCTGACGATCCCAATCCACGAGGAGGCGCCCCTTCGGGGGCGCCTCCTTCGGTTTTCAGGCCCGCATCAGCATCACGCCGGAGAACGGGCCGACGGCGTTGGCCCACACCGCCACCTCGGCGTCCGGCACCTGGCGCTCGCCGCACTCCCCCCGGAGCTGGCGGATCGACTCGATGCAGAAGTTGGCTCCGTGGCGACGGCCCACGTTGCAGGCCCCGCCGTCGGTGTTGACCGGGATCGACCCGCCGATGGCGGTGTTGCCGGCCTCGACGAACGGCCCCACCTCGCCCACCCCGCAGAAGCCGAGGGCTTCGAGCCACTGGAACACGATGATGGTGAAGCCGTCGTAGAGCTGGGCGCAGTCGACGTCGGCCACGGTCAGGTCGGTCCGCTTCCAGAGCTCGGTCGAGGCGTGGAAGGGCGAGCTCTGGTTGAAGTCGTCGAGGTTCTCGAAGGTGGCGTACTTCACCGACGAGTACGCCATCGAGTCGACGAAGACCGGCTTCTGGCGCATGTCGCGGGCCCGATCCCCGGTGGTGAAGATCACCGCTGAGGCGGAGTCGACCGGGTAGTCGCAGTCGAGGATGTGCACCGGCTTGGCGATGTAGCGCGACGCCAGGTAGTCGTCGATCGTGAGCTCGTCGCGGAAGATGGCGTCGTCGTTGAGCGAGGCGAAGTGGCGCTGGGCCACCACGTGGGCGCCGAACTGCTCCTCGGTGGTGCCGTACAGGTCCATGTGGCGGCGGGCCGGCAGGGCCGAGATCGAGAAGACCGGCGAGACCGACCCGAACGGCGCCGTGAAGGCCATGTCACCGGGTGCCGACGTGGGGCCCGAGCCGACAGTCGACTTGAGCTCCTCCGTCGAGGACAGCCGTTGGTTGATGATCCGCAGGGTGAGCACGGTGTGGGCCATCCCGGCCCGGATGGCGGTGACACCCTGGATGGCCGGCCCGATGTAGGAGGGGCCAGCGGTGCCGTACCAGTTGAGACCCTTGATCCCCAGCATGTAGCCGAGGTCCATGGGGTCGACCATGTCGAGCCCGTCGGGCGCCGGGCCGGCCACTCCCCAAAGCAGCGAGATGCCGTCGATGTCGTCGGGGCCCAGCCCAGCGTCGTCCATGGCTGCCTTGGCCGCCTGGAGGGCCAGCTGCCAGGAGGTGAGGCCCGTCTTGCGCCCGGTGGTGGAGTAGCCGACGCCAACGGCGGCGACCTCGTCGTTGGTGCGCATCACGCTGCCCCGTCGCCGGCGAGGCGGAAGAACGGCAGGACGAGCCCGTAGCCCACGTCGGTCAGTTCGAGCTCGACCGGAAGGCCCACCTTCAGGTCGCCCTCCTCACAGCCCACCAGCGTGGTGGTGACCTTCAGGCCGGGTTCCTCGTCGAGCTCGATCACCGCCAGCACGTAGGGAAGGCGGTCGACGAAGTAGGGATGGAAGGCCTGGACCACGACGGTGTACGAGTAGATGGTCCCCCGGCCCGACATCGTCGCCGGCGCCAGGTCCATCGACTGGCACCGGTCGCAGATGGGCCGTGGATAGTGGACGTGATGCCCGCAGGCGTTGCAGCGCAGGATGTCGAGGCGGCCTTCGGCGATGGCGTCCCAGAAGAACCTCGTGAGCGGTCCGGGCACCGGCACCGGCGGCAGCGCCGCCGCGGTCAACCCCTCGGCCTCCTGGAGCATCGCTCCTCGTACTGCGTTCGCCACCGTGCCTCCCCCTGCCGGACGAGCCTGCATCTGACCCCAGCCCCAGGAAGCCGGTCAACTCGCCCACCCGCCCTCAACGCGACGGCGGCGCCTCGCCCCAGCGGTCCCAGTAGGTGACCTCGGCGACGGGTAGCCGATCGGCCGGCTTGAAGTCGTCACCGGTGAAGTACGCCACCGGGACGAGGCAGGACTGGACGAAGCCGTCGGGGATGCCGAGCAGCGCGGCCGCTTCGTCCCGTCGGTAGAGGTGGGAGGTGGTGATCACCGACCCGAGGCCGCGGCTGCGCAGGGCCAACATCAGGCTCCAGACGGCCGGATAGATGGATGGCGGCCAGCCGGCCGCGCCACCGGCGTCACGGGTGCAGGGCACCACCAGCGCCGGCACCTCGCCGATGTGCTCGGTCAGGTAGCGGGCCGAGGCGTTGACCCGTCGTTGCTGCTCGCTGTCGGGCACCTCGTGGAAGGTGGTGCCGGTCGGGATGACCGGGTGCTGGTACAGATCGGCGAGGCCGGCCCGCACGAGCGGATTGGTCACGACCAGCCAGCGCCACGACTGGGAGTTCGACCCGGTGGGCGCCTGGATGGCCAGCTCGAGGCACTCGAGGAGGACCTCCGCCGGCACCGGGCGGGTGAAGTCCATCCGGCGGCGCACGGCCCGGGTGGTGGCGAGGAGCTTGTCGACGGTGTCGAGGTCGAGGCCCGAGGCGCCGACCCGAGCCGGCGGGGTCGGGTGGGCGGAGGGGCGGTCGGCAGGGCTGTCGGGCACGCGGCCAACCTAGGCCGCCACGATGTCGCCGGACCGCGGCGAGCCGTACCGTTGAGGTCCGGGGATGCGGCAGGGAGGATCTGATGCTCTACGGGTTCGGCTTCGATCGTCTCGGCGTGGTGGTGAGCGACCTCTACTTCGTCGACCCTGCTCCCGCGCCTGGGCAGGAGGGCCCCGAGCAGGGCGTGCGGGTCGAGCTCCGCCTCGTCGAGGCCGGCCCGCTCCGGGGCGGCATCTACTCCGCCCGCCCCATCACGATCGAACGACCGGTGTGGCGGGTCGACCTGCTCGAGTCGGTCGACCACCCGGCCACGCTCGACCGGGCCCACCACCATCCCTTCTTCGACGGCTGGGAGCCGAGCCCGAGGCGCTTCGTCAAGGCCCTCAGCGACGATCCCCTGCGCTGGCTGCGCACCCGGCTGGACGACCTCGACGGCGTGCTGCGGGGAGCCCGGGTCCCGCCCGACGCGGTCGGCGCCACCGACGTGGACGACGTCCGTCGGGCCGCTCCGGAGATCGTCGCCGCCGTCGAGTCGTTGCTGAAGCGGATCCTGGCCGGCGAGCTGGCCCGACCGCCCAGCGACGACCCCGTCGACGGAGCCCGGCTCAGCTGGCTGTGAGCGGGTGCACCGATGGACGTCGTCCTAGAGTTCGCCGCCATGGCTGCAGACGCGAAGGCTGACGACACGAGCGCTGACCGCACCGCGACGCTGACCGAGGCGGACGTGCTGGCGATGGTCGACGAGGTCCTGGCCGCCCACCCGCCGGCCACCACCTCGCGCCCCGACTTCCTCGGGGCCCGCTTCGACGCCGGCCTGGGCTGGGTCCACTTCCCCGTCGGCCTGGGCGGGCTCGGCCTGCCGGTGCAGCTCCAGCGGCCGGTCGACGCCCGCTTCGCCGCCGCCGGCGCGCCCGACGGGCGCATGGTCAACACCACTGCCTACGGCCAGGGCGCGGCCACGATCGTCGCCTACGGCACGCCCGAGCAGAAGCAGCGCTACCTGCGACCGATCTTCACCTGCGAGGAGATCTGGTGCCAGCTCTTCAGCGAGCCGGGCGCCGGATCCGATCTGGCCTCGCTGGCCACCCGGGCGGTGAAGGACGGCGACGAGTGGATCGTAAACGGCGAGAAGGTCTGGACCACCCGCGGCCACCTGGCCCGCTTTGGGCTGCTGCTGGCCCGCACCGACCCCGACGTCGAGAAGCACACCGGTCTCACCTACTTCGTCCTCGACATGGCCCAGCCCGGCGTCGAGGTCCGTCCCCTCCGCCAGATGACCGGTGACTCCAGCTTCAACCAGGTGTTCATGCGGGACGCCCGGATCCCCGACCACGAGCGCCTCGGCGACGTCGGCCAGGGCTGGGCCGTGTCGCACACCACGCTGATGAGCGAGCGGGTCGGCATCGCCGGCGGCATCGGCCGCGGCCCCGCCAACCCGATGGACAACGCCCTGGGGCTGTGGCGGCAGCGGGAGGACAAGACCTCGGCCGCGGCTCTGGCCCTGAAGGCCCGGATGATGCACGTGTGGGCCGACGCCGAGGTCAACCGGCTCACGTCGGCCCGGGCGGTCGCCATGCAGCAGGCCGGCAAGGCCGGCCCGGAGGGCTCGATCGGCAAGCTGGCCGGGGCCGTGCTCGGCGCCCGGATGGCCGAGATCACCCTCGACCTGCTCGGCCCGTACGGGATGCTCTTCGGTGACTACGACGAGAAGGGGGCTGCCCCCACGTCCCAGCGGTCCTTCGTCGGCAGCCCCAGCGGCTCGCTGGCGGGCGGGACCAACGACATCCAGCGCAACATCATCGGCGACCGCGTCCTCGGCCTGCCCCGCGAGCCCGCCGCCGACAAGGGCATCCCCTGGAGCAAGACCCTCCGGAGCTGACGGCTCAGGCCGGGTCGCCCGGGCGCAGGGCACCCGCCGCCGCCGCCACCGACGGGTAGGCGGCGTCGTAGAGCGCCGCCAGGTCGGCCGTCGCACCGTGGTCGTACCAGTACCGGACCACGGCCATCGACGCCGCCTGCAAGGCGGCGGCCACCACGTGGGGGCGCACGTCCTCACCCCGGGCCACGCCCATGACGTCGGCGCAGAGGTCGGAAACGAGCGCCTCGACCACCATCACCCGCTCGCCCAGGACCCGGGCGCTCGACGCCGGTGCCTCCTCCATCGCCTCCCGCCAGAGCCGGAGCAGGCCGAGGTCGTCGCCGTAGAGGGCCGAGCTCTCCCGGAAGGCGTGCCACAGGGCGCGGACCGGATCGGCGTCGAGGTCGATGCGACCGAGCTCATCCAGCAGCGCCTGGACCGACCGACGGGGGATCCCGAGCAGGATCTCCTCCTTGGACGGGAAGTAGCGGAACAGCGTGCGGGCCGACACGCCGAGCTCCTCGGCGATGTCGTCCATCGTCACCTCCGGGTACCCCTGCTCGGCGAACAGCTCCAGGGCCACCCGCTCGTACTGGCGGCTGATCCGCTCGCGCCGCTCGGCCCAGGCGGTCGTGGTGGTGACCGTCCCCTCCTCCGGATGCGCGGGGTGGGCTGACACGGCCTGTCAGGCTAGGCGGGTCTGGCTCCCGGGGCGGCCGGATCCGCCAACAGCCGGATCCGAGGTGCCGGTGGCGTGCGCCCCGCTGACCACCAGGGCAGGCGCGGTGAGCGTCGTACGCTTCCTGTGCACGGGAGCGGTCGGCGCCGGACGTCGTCGGATCCGCCTGAGGGAGCGCGCATGTTCGATCTCATCATCCGCGGCGGCCAGGTGCTGGACGGCACGGGACGACCGGCCCGGGCGCTCGACGTGGGCGTGCGGGACGGCGTGATCTCGGCGGTCGAGCCCCACCTCGAGGCCGAGGCGGGCGAGGTGATCGACGCCACCGATCGGACCGTCACACCTGGCTTCGTGGACGTGCACAGCCACTACGACGGCCAGGCGACCTGGGACGACCTGCTTGAGCCGTCCACCCCGCACGGCGTGACCACCCTGCTCATGGGCAACTGCGGGGTCGGCTTCGCCCCCGTCCGACCCGCCGACCACCACGAGCTGATCGAACTGATGGAGGGCGTGGAGGACATCCCGGGCGCGGCTCTGTCCGAAGGCATCACCTGGGGTTGGGAGAGCTACCCGGAGTACCTCGACCTGCTGGCCACCCGTCACTGGGCGGTCGACGTCGGCACCCAGCTCCCCCACGGCCCGCTGCGCAGCTACGTCATGGGCACGGCCCGGGCCGGCGACGCCGCCACCCCCGACGACCTGGCACAGATGGCCCGGCTCACACGGGAGGCGATCGAGGCCGGCGCCTACGGCTTCACCACCTCCCGCACGCTCGGCCACAAGTCACTCGACGGGCGACCGGTGCCCGGTACCTACGCCCAGTCCGAGGAGCTCCTCGCCCTCGGCCGGGCCGTTGTGGCCGGCGGGGGCGGCGTGTTCGAGGTGGCCGGCAGCGGCCTGGCCCCGGCCGACGACGCTGACACCACCCGGGCCGAGCTCGACTGGATGGGACAGCTGGCGAGCGCCACCGGGCTCACCACCACGTTCATCGTCCTCCAGTGCGACGACGCCCCGACCCGGTGGCGCACGGAGATGGACCGGGCCGCGGACTGGCGTCGGCGCGGCGCGCGGGTGGTGCCGCTCATCGCCGGCCGGCCCTTCGGGATCATCTGGAACTGGGAGGTCCGCCATCCCTTCTCGTTCAAGGACAGCTACCGGGCCATCGCCGGCCTCCCCCTGCCCGAGCGGCTCGACCAGCTCCGCCGCCCCGAGGTGAAGGCCGCCATCCTGAGCGAGCCCGACGTGTACCGCTTCCTCGGCGAGGAACGGCACGGCGAGCGCTTCGCCCGCACGCTGGCGCGCTGCTACTCCATGGTCGGCACGCCCGACTACGAGCAGCCGCCGGAGGAGACCCTCGGCGCCAAGGCCGAGCGCCGGGGGGTCAGCGTGTGGGAGGTCGCTTACGACGAGCTCCTCCGCGACGACGCCGTGCTCCTGTTGGCGCTCTACAACTACTCCGACGGCGATCACACCGCCCTGTGGGAGCAGCTCCAGGACCCGGACGCCATCCTCGGGCTGGACGACGGCGGCGCCCACTACGCCTCCATCTGCGACGCCTCGATCCCGACCTACCTCCTCACGCACTGGGTCCGGGACCGGACCCGGGGGCCGAGGATCGAGCTGGCCGACGCCGTGCGCCGCCTCACCTCCCAGCCGGCCGACCTCTACGGCCTGCACGACCGTGGTCGGATCGAGGTGGGCCTGCGGGCCGACCTCAACGTGATCGACACCGACGGACTGACCCTGGGCATGCCGGTGGCGGTGGCCGACCTGCCGGCCGGCGGCACCCGGCTGCTGCAGGGGGCCACCGGCTACGACGCCACCGTGGTGGCCGGACAGGTCACCCGCCGCAAGGGCGTCGACAGCGGCACCCGGCCCGGCCGGCTCATCCGTCACTGACCCCGTGACCGGACCGAGCGGCGCCGGGGCTCCGCGGGTCGCGCTCCTGCCGACCGACAGCCGGCAGTGGCTGGCCGATGCCATCACCGCCGGCGGCGGTCGACGGGTCGACGTCGACGAGGCCGACGTGCTGGTGTGGACCGACCCCGACGCACCGGAGGCGCTCTCGACCGTGCTGGCCGAGCACCCGGACATCCGCTGGGTGCAACTCCCGTGGGCCGGCGTGGAGCCCTACGTGGCGACGATCCGCGCCCACCCCGAGCGGACCTGGACCTGCGCCAAGGGCGCCTACGCCGAGCCGGTGGCCGAGCTGGCCCTGACTCTGCTCCTGGCCGGGTTCCGGGGCCTCGGCACCTACGCCCGCACCGCCTCGTGGGGCCCGCCCCTGGGCCACAACCTCACCGGTACCCGGGTGGTCGTGGCCGGCGGGGGCGGGATCGCCGAGTCGCTCCTGCGCCTGCTCGCACCCTTCGAGTGCCAGGTGACCGTGGTCCGGCGCCGACCGCAGCCGATGCTCGGCGCCGCCACCGTGGTCGGACTCGACGACCTCGACGCCGCTCTCGACGGCGCCGACGCCCTGGTTCTGGCGCTGGCGCTGACGGCCGAGACCGACGGCCTGGTCGGCCGGCGTCGCCTCGGGCTCCTGGCCGACCATGCCTGGCTCGTCAACGTGGCCCGGGGCCGTCACGTCGTGACCGACGACCTCGTCGAGGCCCTGCGGGACGGCCGGCTCGGCGGGGCCGGCCTCGACGTGACCGAACCGGAACCGCTGCCGGCCGGCCATCCGCTCTGGTCCATGAGCAACGTCCTGATCACCCCGCACGTCGGCGACACACCCGAGATGGCCGTGCCCCTCCTCTCGGCCCGGGTCGGCGACAACCTCCGCCGCTGGGCCGACGGCCGACCCCTCGTCGGCGCCGTCGATCCCGCCGGCGGGTACTGAGCGGGCCGTTCGGGGGTCGCGGCGGGCCGGGCGTCCGGTAGAAACGTCCAGTGCTCGACTACGAGGCCTGGCCCGGCACCCTCGGACCCGCGGTGGGATCGCCGGCGCGTCGCCCCGGCTCGATCCGGCGGACGACCTCGATCGACATGCTCTTCCCCGACGGCATGACCGGCGGGCTCACCCTGCAGGGGCGGGGCCGAGACCTCGTGACCGGCCCCGGGGGCGAGACCGAGGTCGTCGACCGCGCCGCCATCACGGTGGTGACGGAAGGCCCGGCCCGGACGGTCGCCAGCCTCACCCTCGAACCCCCGGTCGCCGGACTCGACGCCCTCGTCGGGGCGCCGGTGGTGGCCGGGTTCCGCAAGGTGCTGGCCCAGCGGTTGGCCGAGGTGCTCGACCGCGGCGGCGTCGACGCCCTCCTGCTCGACGACCTGACCGGCGCCGGCATCGTCAGCGGCTCGGCCACCGGCCGGGCGGCCATCGAGCTCGGCATCCAGTGGCCGCCGCCCCCACCCGAGGGGGAGGACGGATCCGGCCTGCCGCCGGGCCGGCGGGTCCGCATCGGCGGACCGGGTCCGGCGGTGTGCATCGGCCACATCCCCGGCGGAGTGATGGCCCAACGCACGGCCGAAGGTCGCCCGCTGCTCGGTCAGGGTCCGCCCGCTCCCCTGCTCACTCTGGCCGACGATCCGCTGGCCTGGCACGACGAACCCCCGCTCCCCCCCCGCTCGATGCGGCGCAAGCGGCGCATCGACATCTGGCGCCAGGACGGGCAGGTGTGGCTCGACTCGCACTTCCGGGACTCCCACGTCGAGGCCGACGGCGTCGAGACAGCGGTGCACGAGTACGAGATCAGCGCCGAGCTGAGCGGTGACGGGCTGGTCGTGCAGCACGTCGAGGTGCGGCCGCGGTCGCTGCCCGGGCCGGAGTGCCCCGGGGCGGCGGCCAGCGCCCAGCGCATCGTCGGCGAGCCGATCTCGATCCTGCGCGACCTGGTCCGCACCCAACTGCGGGGCGAGACGACCTGCACCCACCTCAACGACCAGCTCCGATCGCTGGCCGACGTCCCGGTCCTGCTGGCCGAGCTCGATCGGGTGGTGACGGGCGTCTGACGACCTCGTCGGCTCCAGCTCTCCGGCTCCGGCTGCCCACCGCTGTCCAAAAGGACGCCTTGTGTCTACAAGGTAGGGCTGCCTAACATCGGGTCAGAAGGCCGCTGACGGAGCGGTCGGAGACAGCGGGGCGCCGTGCTACCGACGTTCGTGATCGGCTTGCGAGAGGGGGTCGAGGCCTCCCTCATCGTCGGCATCGTCGCCGCCTTCCTCGGCCAGCGCGGCGCCATCCGTGAGCTCCGGTGGGTCTGGCTCGGCGTGGCCCTCGCCGTCGTGCTCTGCACGGCCGCGGCCGTGGCC
>DASXLH010000179.1:0-10605 GCA_036496335.1 Acidimicrobiales bacterium | reverse complement strand
GGCTTCTGGGCGCCGATGGACACCATGAAGGAGAAGCAGGCGCTGGAGGAGATGTACCAGGCCGGGCAACGGCCCTGGTACGTGTGGGACTCCCGGTTCGTCTGAGGTGGTCCCGCTCGAGCTGCCCGCTCCGGCGGACCGGCCGCTGCGCCTCCTCGCCCTGGGGGCGCACTCCGACGATCTGGAGATCGGCTGCGCCGGGCTCGTGATCCGGGCCATCGCCGAGCTCCCGGCGGTGGAGATCTGCTGGGCCGTCGCCGGCGCGGGGGGCGAGCGGGGTGACGAGGCGACCGGCAGCGCGGCCGAGCTGCTGGCGGGCGCGTCGGCGACGACGATCGTGCTGGGGGAGTTCACCGACGGCTACATGCCCTACGTCGGGGCCGACATCAAGAGATGGGTGCACGCGTTGGCCGATGCCGAGCCGGACATCGTGCTCGTGCACCACCGCGACGACCTCCACCAGGACCATCGCCTCCTGGCCGAGCTCGCCCTCAACGCCTTTCGTGACCACCTGATCCTCGGCTACGAGATCCCCAAGTACGACGGCGACCTCGGCCGGCCGAACGTCTTCGTCCCGCTCGACCGCCAGACCGTGGACCGCAAGCTCTCGCAGCTCGAGCGCCACTTCGGGACCCAACGGGGCAAGGACTGGTTCGACGCCGAGACCTTCCGGGGCCTGATGCGGCTGCGGGGAGTCGAGTGCCGTGCCCCCGAGGGCTACGCCGAGGCCTTCTACTCGGCGAAGGCGGTGCTCGGGCTGGGACCGGGACACGGGGAGGCCCGACCCAGGACGTAAGGTCGTCGGACCGATGTTCGGCTACCTCATCGTGCTCGGCGTGGCCGTGGCGGTCACCCTGCTCTGCACCCCGCTGGCCCGGTGGATCGCGCTGCGGATCGGAGCCGTCCAGGCCCCCGACGAACGCCGGGTCCACGCCCGGACCACCCCGCTGCTGGGCGGGGCGGCCATGTACGCCGGGTTCCTGGCGGCCATGGCGGTGGCGACCCAGGTCCACCAGTTCGACCCGGTGTTCCAGGACACCTCCGAGCCGATCGCCATCCTGATCGGCGCCACCCTGATCTTCGCCGTCGGCGTGATCGACGACCTGATCGAGGTCTCGGCCCCCGCCAAGCTGGCTGGGCAGGTGCTCGCCGCCAGCGTCATGGTCTTGCTGGGCGTCACCATGCTCTTCTTCCGGATCCCGTTCGGAGGCTACATCTCGCTGTCGCCCGACCTGGCCTTCTTCCTCACGGTGGTGTGGGTCACCGGGATGGTGACGGCGGTGAACTGGATCGACGGTCTGGATGGGTTGGCGGCCGGGATCGTCGCCATCGCGGCCGGGGCGTTCGCCCTCTACAGCGCCAAGTTGTTCGACCTCGGCCTCCTACCGAACGACTCGAACAGCATCAGCCCGCTGATCGCGGTGATCACCCTGGGCCTCTGCCTGGGCTTCCTGCCGTGGAACTTCCAGCCCGCCCGCATCTTCATGGGCGAGTCCGGGGCGTCCCTGCTCGGGCTGCTGATGGCCACCTCGACCCTGCTCGTCGGGGGCCAGACGGCCGAGACGACCTCGGGCTCGACCTTCTTCTTCTTCGCCCCGCTGTTCATCCCGATCGTGATCATGGGCGTGCCCATCTTCGACACCGCCTTCGCCATCATCCGGCGGGCCAGTCGCCGGGAGG
This sequence comes from Acidimicrobiales bacterium, assembly GCA_036496335.1. Taxonomy (GTDB): domain Bacteria; phylum Actinomycetota; class Acidimicrobiia; order Acidimicrobiales; family CADCSY01; genus JAEKLB01. The sequence goes on along the minus strand of DASXLH010000179.1, from coordinate 8,925 downwards.
GAGTGGCCAACGCCGACAAGGGCCACCTCCACCACCGGCTGGTCCGGCTCGGTCACGGGCACCGCCGGTCGGTGCTGATCCTGTGGGCCTGGACGGCGATCCTGTCCGGGCTGGCGCTCTGGCCGCTCTACACCAAGCACGGGAACGGCTTCGTACCCCTCGGGGTGGCGGCCTTGGCCGTGGCGCTCTACACCGTCCTGCACCCCGAGGCCAGAAGGGTCCGGGCCGAGCACCATCTCGACCGCCAGAAGGCGGCTCATGAGGTGGAGGCCGAGGCCGAACCGGGCCAGCCGGTCGGCGACTGATCCCCCCGGGCCTTCGGGTTCGTCCAGACAGGCTGGTGGGAGGCCGCGCTACGGTCTCCGGCCGCCGCCGAATTTGCGAGACCCGAAACCTGGGTCTTAGATTGCGAAAACATTCACGAGCGTGTGAAAGCACAGGTGGATGGGCGGGTGACGGGCATTCGGCGGGTGAGGCACCCGCCGAGTGACGAAGCGAGCGGACGGCAACCGGTTGGTGTGCCGAGAGGACTGACGGACCGAGTGGATCTGCGAGAGCGGCGACACCTCTACAACGGCTTCGGGAACGCGCTCTCGCGCGGGTTCGAGCTGGTCGTCACGCCCTTGGTGTTCGCCCTCGGCGGGTTCGCGCTCGACCACTGGCTCGGGACGTCGCCCGTCTTCACGCTGCTGCTGGGGGCCTTCGGCCTCGCCGGCGTGTGCGTCCGCACCTACCTGCAGTACGTCGCCGCCATGGAGGAGCACGCCTCGGCGCTGCCCTCGGCCCGGGCGGCGGCCAAGGCGAGCTCCGAGACCCGTCGGGCCGCATGATGTTCACCGCGGGCATGAACCCCGACGGCGCCGTGCCGACTGCCGCCGTGGAGCGCGAGATCAGCTTCGACATCGTCCGGCGGGGCGTGTTCCTCGCCCCGGTGCTCATCGTGGCCGGCTGGTTCGTCTGGGGCGCCGGGGGCGCCGCCTCGGTCGCCTACGGGATCGCCATCGTCCTGGTCAACATGCTCCTGTCCGGCCTGATGCTGAGCTGGGCCGCCCGTCGCGGCCCGGCCACGCTCATGGCCGCCGCCCTCGGTGGCTTCCTGTTCCGCATGGGCTTGGCCACCGTCGCCATCCTCGCCGTGCGGACCCAGTCGTGGGCGGAGATGGTCCCCCTCGGCATCGCCGTGTTGATCTCCAGCTTCGGGCTCCTGTTCTGGGAGACCCGCTACGTGTCCGCGACCCTCGCCTTCCCTGGGCTCAAGCCCAGCGGGAAAGGAGCCTGAGCGACCGTGCTCGCCCTCGACGTCCCTCCGATCAGCCACCTGGTCGAATGGCCCGACATCGCCCTGAAGGGCTCCGCCCTCGCCATCAACAAGGTGACGATCCTCTTCGTGATCGGCGCCGTGCTGGTGATGGGCTTCTATCTGCTGGCGGGAACCCGCAAGCAGATGGTGCCCACCGGCATCCAGGGCCTGGCCGAGTCGGCCGTCAGCTTCGTCAACGACGGCATCATCATGCAGACCATCGGCCCGGACGGGATGCGCTTCGCCCCGTTCCTGATCTCGATGTTCTCCTTCATCTTCTGCCTCAACCTGTTCGAGGTCATCCCGTTCGTCCAGATGCCGCCCAACGCCCGGATGGCCCTGCCGCTCCTTCTGGCCGTGGTGGTGTGGATCATCTACAACGTCGTCGGCGTCTCCAAGCAGGGCTTCTTCGGCTACCTCAAGGGAATCGCCTTCCCGCCCGGCGTGCCGATCTTCCTCTACATCCTGGTGACGCCCATCGAGCTCGTCTCGGTGCTGATCGTGCGGCCCCTGTCGCTCTCCGTCCGACTCTTCGCCAACCTGCTCGCCGGCCACCTCATCCTCACCACCTTCGCGGTGATGACCAGCGCCCTGTTCAGCTCGGGGTTCCCCGGCATCGTCCTGGCCGTGCTCACCTTCGCCCTGCTCGTGGCGCTCACCGGCTTCGAGCTGCTGGTGGCCTTCCTGCAGGCCTACATCTTCTCGATCCTCGCCGCCGTGTACGTCGGCGGGGCGATGCACCCCGAACACTGATCGTCGTCAACGTCCTGCACGCCGGCGCGCGTGCAAACCGATAGGGAGGAACCTCCGTTGTCCGTCATCAACCTTCTCGCCGCACAGGACTCAGGCGAGCTCGTCAAGGGCCTCACCGCCGTCGGTCGAGGCATCGTCTACGGCGGCGCCGCCATCGGCCCGGGCATCGGCATCGGCCTCGTCGTCGCCAGCGCCATCACCGCCATGGCCCGCCAGCCCGAGGCCGCGGGCATGGTGCGCACCACCATGTTCCTCGGCATCGCCTTCACCGAGGCGCTGGCCCTCTTCGGCTTCGTCCTCGCGTTCATCATCACCGGCTGATGGAGGTGCCCGTGTCCGTCCGTGCCCTGCCGATCCGGCGGATGCTCGCCGGGGCCGTGTTCGCCGTGGCCGCGGTCGCCTTCCTCGCGTCACCGGCGATGGCGGCGGAAACCGGCTCGAAGGAGCAGGTCGTCACCGCTGTCGACGCCGCCAAGGAGAGCGGGGCCATCAGCAACCAGACCGCGGAGTGCGTCAAGAACGCCGTCAACAACGACGACGCCGAGCGCTGCCAGCAGGCGCCGAGCCCGATCCTCCCGGCCACCAACGAGATCATCTGGGGCGGCCTGTCGTTCTTGGTCCTGCTCGTCGTCCTGTGGAAGTTCGGCCTCCCTGCCGCCACGGCGATGATGACCGCCCGCACCGAGCGGATCCGCAACGACCTCGACACGGCCGAGCAGGCCCGCGTCGAGGCCGAGACCGTCCTCGCCGAGTACCGGACCCAGCTGGCCGAGTCCCGGGCCGAGTCTTCGAGGATGGTCGACGAGGCCCGACTGCAGGCCGACCAGGTGCGCCGTGACCTCACGGCCCGGGCCGAGGCCGAGGCCGCCGACCTGCGGGCCCGCAACGCCGAGCAGCTCACCGCCGAACGCGACCGCGTGCTCGGTGAGCTCCGCGGCCAGGTGGCGAACCTCGCCGTCGAGCTGGCCGAGAAGGTCGTGGAGTCGAACCTCGACCGCGAGGCCAACCTCGCCCTCATCGAGAACTACATCGACAGCGTCGGGAGCCGGTAGCGGCCATGGCGACCTCCAACGGGTTCGAGACCCGGATCGACGGCTATGCCACGGCCCTCTTCGAGATCGCCCGGGCCGAGGGCAGCATGGGCGAGATCGAGGACGAGCTGTTCCGCTTCGCCCGCACCCTCGAGGGCAACGACGAGCTCCGGGCCGTCCTCACCGACGCCGCCGTCCCGGCCGGACGCCGCCAGGGCGTGGTGCAGGACCTGTTGGGTGACAAGGCGTCGCAGGTCACCACCAGCCTGGTGTCGTTCGTGGTCGGCATCGGCCGGGCCCGCGACCTCCCCGCCATCATCGACCGGCTCGTCGAACGGGCCGCGGCCGAGAAGGGGCGGGTCGTCGCCGAGGTCCGGTCCGCCGTCCCCCTCACCGACGATCAGCAGACCCGCCTGGCCGCCGCCCTCGCCAAGGCCACCGGCAAGCAGATCGAGCTGAAGGTCATCATCGACCCATCCGTCATCGGTGGTCTGCTCGCCCAAGTCGGCGACACGGTCATCGACGGCACCGTCCGTACCCGCCTCGACCAGCTGCGCGCGCAGATCGGATAAGCGAGACATGGCAGAGCTCACCTTCGACACCGCCGAGATCAGCGCCGCCCTGCGGCGCAACCTCGACGGCTACTCCCCGACGACCGAGATGGCTACCGTCGGCCGGGTCATCGAGGTCGGCGACGGCATCGCCCGCGTCGACGGCCTTCCCGGCGTCGCCGTCAACGAGCTGCTCGAGTTCGAGGGCGGCGTCCTCGGTCTCGCCCTCAACCTCGACGAGGAGTCGATCGGCGCGGTCGTGCTGGGCGAGGTCGACGTCATCAACGAGGGCTCGGCGGTGCAGGCCACCGGCCGCATCCTCTCGGTGCCGGTCGGCGACGGTCTCCTCGGGCGGGTCATCAACGCCATGGGCGAGCCCATCGACGGCAAGGGGCCGCTGGCCAACGTCCAGCAGCGCCGGATGGAGATCCAGGCGCCCGGCATCATCGGCCGCAAGCCGGTGCACGAGCCGCTGCAGACGGGGATCAAGGCCATCGACGCCATGACCCCCATCGGCCGGGGCCAGCGGGAGCTGATCATCGGCGACCGCAAGACGGGCAAGACCTCGGTGGCGATCGACACCATCCTCAACCAGCGCGGCCTGGGCGTGAAGTGCATCTACGTCGCCATCGGCCAGAAGGGCTCGACCATCGCCCAGACGGTGGCCACCCTGGCCGAGCGGGGTGCGCTCGAGTACACGGTCGTGGTGGCGGCGCCCGCCTCGGACCCGGCCCCGTTCAAGTACCTGGCCCCGTACGCCGGTTGCGCCGTGGGCCAGCACTGGATGGAGAACGGCGAGCACGGGCTCGTGGTCTACGACGACCTGTCCAAGCAGGCCGAGGCCTACCGCCAGGTGTCGCTCCTGCTCCGGCGGCCGCCGGGCCGCGAGGCCTACCCGGGCGACGTCTTCTACCTGCACTCCCGCCTCCTGGAGCGGGCCGCCAAGCTGTCCGATGCCAACGGCGCCGGCTCGCTCACCGCCCTGCCCATCATCGAGACGAAGGCCGGCGACATCTCGGCCTACATCCCGACCAACGTGATCTCGATCACCGACGGCCAGGTCTTCCTCGAGGACGACCTGTTCAAGTCCGGCATCCGTCCGGCCATCAACGTCGGCCAGTCGGTGTCCCGGGTCGGCGGCGCCGCCCAGATCCGGGCCATGAAGTCGGCCGTGGGCACCCTCAAGGGCGACCTGGCCCAGTTCCGCGAGCTCGAGGCCTTCGCCTCGTTCGGCTCCGAGCTCGACAAGGTCTCCCAGGCCCAGCTCGACCGCGGCTACCGGCTCACCGAGCTGTTGAAGCAGCCCCTCAACTCGCCGATGCCGGTCGAGGAGCAGGTGGTGTCGCTCTACGCCGGCACCCGGGGCCACCTCGACACGGTGCCGGTTCCCGAGGTCCGCCGGTTCGAGACGGGCCTGCTCGAGTGGTTCCGCACCCGCCACGCCGACCTGCTCGACGGCATCCGGAGCTCCGGGGCGATCGCCGACGAGGGGGCCTTCGAAGAGGCCATCAAGGCGTTCGCCGACCAGTTCCAGCCGGCGTGACGATGACGCGGCGGGCGACCCCGAGGAGGGATCGGTAGGTGGCGGGCGGTCAGGAGCGCGTGCTGCGCCGGCGCATCCGCTCGGTGCAGAGCACCAAGAAGATCACCAAGGCGATGGAGCTCATCTCGGCCAGCCGGATCGCCCGCGCCCAGCAGCGAGTGGCGGCGGCCCGCCCCTACGCCGAGCAGATCACCGCCGTCATCGGCAACCTGGCCTCGGCCGGGGCCGGGATGGCGTCGCCGCTCCTCCAGCCCCGCGACGACCTCCACACCATCGCCTACGTGGTGGTGGCGGCTGACCGGGGCCTGGCCGGCGCCTACAACTCCAACGTCATCCGTTCGGCCGAACGGGCCATGCGGGCGGCCCGGGCCGAGGGTCGCGCCACCCGACTGGTCGTCGTCGGCAAGAAGGCGCAGACCTACTTCCGGTTCCGCAACGAGCCGATCGACGCCGAGTTCCTCGGCATGACCGACCAGCCCACCTACGAGCACGCCCGCGAGATCGCCAGTTTCGTCACGGAGCGCTTCGAGTCGGGTGAGTACGACGCCGTCCAGCTCGTCTACACGCAGTTCTTCTCGGTCGGGACCCAGCGCGTCACCGAGCGGCGGTTCATGCCGCTCGATCCGGCCACCATCGAGTCGGCCGCCGCCACGACGTCGACCGAGGGGCCGAAGGCCGACTATGAGTTCGAGCCGGAGCCCGAGGTGATCCTCGAGCGCCTCCTGCCCCGCTACGCCGAGGCCCGGCTCTTCGCGGCCCTGCTCGACGCGTCCGCCTCTGAGCACGCCGCCCGCCAGCGGGCCATGAAGTCGGCCACCGACAACGCCCAGGAGCTGATCACCAAGCTCACCCGGGTCATGAACCGGGCCCGCCAGGACTCGATCACCACCGAGATCATGGAGATCGTGGGCGGCGCCGAGGCCCTCGCCTCGGGCGAGGCCGGTCCCGAGGACCTCCTCGTCGACCGGATCAGTCCCGCCGACTTCTTCGCCCACATGCACCGCCCGCACGACGACCACGCCCATCACCACTGAGCCGCATGAACACCGCTTGCCGAACTTCCATCGAGGAGCACGCATGACCCTGACCGAGCCCACGAGCACGCCATCCAGCCAGCTCAAGGACGGCCGCGTCGTCGCCATCGCCGGCCCCGTCGTCGACGTCGAGTTCCCGCCCGACGCCCTGCCCCGCATCAACACCTGCGTCTCGCTGACCATCACCATGGCCGGCCAGGAGATCGAGGTGCTCGGGGAGGTGGCCCAGCAGATCGGCGACAGCCGGGTGCGGGTCATCTGCATGAAGCCGACCGACGGCCTGATCCGGGGTACGGCGGTGCGCAACACCGGTCGGGGCATCACCGTGCCCGTCGGCGACCAGGTGCTCGGCCACGTCTTCAACGCCTGGGGCGATCCGCTCGACGTCGAGTCGATCGGGGAGATCAAGGAGCGGTGGGAGATCCACCGCGAGGCCCCCGACTTCGACACGCTCGAGCCGAAGGCCCTCATGTTCGAGACCGGCATCAAGGTCATCGACCTGCTCACCCCCTACGTGCAGGGCGGCAAGATCGGACTGTTCGGCGGCGCCGGTGTGGGCAAGACGGTGCTGATCCAGGAGATGATCAACCGCGTGGCCACCAACCACGGCGGCGTGTCGGTGTTCGCCGGGGTGGGGGAGCGGACCCGTGAGGGCACTGACCTCTTCCTCGAGATGGGCGAGTCGGGCGTGCTCGACAAGGCCGCGCTGGTGTTCGGCCAGATGGACGAGCCCCCTGGCGTGCGCCTGCGGGTCGCCCTGTCGGCGCTGACCATGGCGGAGTACTTCCGCGATGTGCAGGGCCAGGACGTGCTGCTGTTCGTCGACAACATCTTCCGCTTCGTTCAGGCCGGCTCCGAGGTGTCGACCCTGCTCGGCCGGATGCCCTCGGCCGTGGGCTACCAGCCCACCCTGTCCGACGAGATGGGCGGCCTGCAGGAGCGCATCACCTCCACCCGGGGCCGGTCCATCACCTCGCTGCAGGCGGTCTACGTGCCAGCCGACGACTACACCGACCCGGCGCCGTTCACCACGTTCACCCACCTGGATGCCACCACCGAGCTCTCGCGTGACATCGCCGCCCTCGGCATCTACCCGGCCGTCGACCCGTTGGCCTCCACCTCCACCATCCTCCAGCCCGAGGTCGTGGGAGCCCGCCACTACGGCGTGGCGCTGCGGGTGCAGGAGACGCTGCAGCGCTACAAGGAGCTGCAGGACATCATCGCCATCCTCGGCCTCGACGAGCTCTCCGAGGAGGACCGGGTCACGGTCAACCGGGCCCGCAAGATCCAGCGGTTCCTGTCCCAGCCCATGTTCGTGGCCGAGACCTTCACCGGTCTGCCGGGCGTGTTTACGCCGGTGGACGAGACGGTCGAGTCGTTCGAGCTGCTCGTCAACGGCGAGCTCGACGAGCTGCCCGAGCAGGCCTTCCTCAACGTGTCCGGGGCCGAGTCGGCCCGGGCCAAGGCCGTCGAGCTCCAGGCCCGAGCCGGGAGCTGAGCTCGTGACCATGCACGTCGAGCTGGTCTCGCCGGAGCGGATCATCTACTCCGGCGAGGCCGACCAGGTGATCGCCCGCACCATGGACGGCGAGATCGCCTTCCTCACCGGGCACGCCCCGTTCATCGGCGCCCTCGACATCGCCCAGGTGGTCGTGACCGACACCGACGGCAACCGGGTCCAGGCGGCGGTGCACGGCGGCTTCGTCGAGGTCTCCCACAACCGCGTCATCATCCTCTCCGACGTGGCCGAGCTGGCCGGCGACATCGACCGGCCCCGAGCCGAGGCGGCCGCCCGTCGGGCCGAGGAGGCCACCCGGGCCGGCGAGGACGAGGAGGCCGAGGCGGCACTGCGCCGCGCTCAGGTCCGCCTCGCCCTCGTCTCCTGATCTGCTGACCTGGCGCCCCCGGGCTGCTGAGTCAGCGCTGGCGGACCGCCTCCAGCTCCCGGACGGGGTAGGTCCGGGTCAGGGTCACGGTGACGGGCGCCAGCGGCCCGCCGTCGACACCGTTCACGGTGAAGGTGGGCGTGTAAGTCGCGGTGGCTGTGACCGGGTACGGGCGGGCCGGCGCCGATGAGACGGCGTAGACGTGATGGACGTCGGTGCGGGCGGGCCACGGCGCCCCGGGCCCGGCCTGGAGCGGCGGAGTGCCGTCGCCGAAGTCCCACGACACGCTGGTGAGCCGGGCCTCGACGGCGACGATGGTGCCGAAGCCGGGCAGCGTGATCGAGTCGGTGAGCGGGCCGACGGCGTCGCCCGTCAGCCAGGCGTAGGCGGGCACGCCCACCAGACCGGCTGTGTCGGGTCGGACCTCGACGGTGGCGGCCTGGACGTCGAGGCGGTCGAGGAGCTGCTCGAGGGCGGCGCCCACCTCCGGGGTGGGCGTGCCGGGGCCGAACCAGCGGAGGGCGACGAAGTCGTCGTTGCACCACAGGATGTAGAGCTGGTCGGCGGGGTCGGGAGGGGGCGTGTCGGTGAGCTCGACGAGCCGGGTCCCGTCGTAGTTGACGGGCGACAGCGGCTCCGGCGAGGTGTGGTAGCTGCAGGGCTGGCCATGGGAGTCGAGCCCGACCCGTCCCCGGGCCCGGCTGGTGGCCCCGTCGGACCCGGGCCTCGTCCCCTCGACCCCGATGTCGACCCCCTGCCCCCGCGTCTCCGCATGGCCATTGGTCGACTCGTCCGAACGCTCGAGCGTCTGGGCTGGTAACGCCGTG
>DASXLH010000178.1:0-8475 GCA_036496335.1 Acidimicrobiales bacterium | reverse complement strand
ACACCATCCCCTGGACCACCAACCGCATCACCCTGCTCCAACTCCTCCAACCCCGCTGCAAACACCACCACCGCCTCAAAACCCGACAAGACCTCATCCACATCGCCGCCAACCGCGACCGAGCCGGACCCGACCCGTGAGTGAGTCCGTACGGTGCTGTCGATGCACGGTTTCCCTACGTAGAGGGTTGACACCAACACGTAGCGGCTGGGAAGCTGCCGGCGTCGGCCAACTGTCACGGGGCCGGGGAGGGGTGGTCTCATGGCGTTGACCGACCACAGCGACATCTACGTCGCCGTCCACGATGCGGGCATCAACCGGATCGCGCATGCCGTGTTCCGACAGCGCCCGTCGCTGGTCAACCTGGGGACGGTCGGCTTCGTGCGGAACCCTGAGCGGCTCTGCGAGAAGATCGACGCCCACCCTGTGGTCACGCAACGGGGCAACCCGTTGGTGGGCCTGGTCCCGGGCCTGCCGGTGGCGCTCACGTCGTACACCGTGGAGTACTGCTTCCAGGTCACGACCCTTCAGCTCGATGTGCACCCGGGCAACATCATCTCGCTGCCTCCCCAGCTCAACCCGCCGCTGGCGCCGCAGATGATGGCCGTGCAGGCCGGAGCCTGCTTCGGCTACGGCTGCCCGTCCCCCGACCTGGTGGCCAAGCTCCCCTACCTGCCGGCCGCGAGCGACAAGCCCGCGATCCAGATGCGCCAGAACGCCGACGGCCGCTTCGTCGCCACGCCGCAGGTCAACGACCGGCAGATCGACAAGCCACCCCGTGAGGTGATGATCCCGGCCGGCGAGCTGCTGTGCACCTGCCTCGACATCTTCGGCACGCTCGGCTTCGACTTCATCGGCCCGCTCGGCCATCAGCGGCTGGCCGGTCGGCTCGGCGGGATCGAGATCGTCGACCTGGCCCCCACCTCGCTGGAGGACAGCATCGAGTGCTACCTCTCGCTGGTGGTGAAGCTCGGCGTGCTGCCGAAGCTCCAGATCCCCATCATCCAGTTCTCGACGGTGACGGGCCTGTTCAGCCTGGAGGTCGAGCCGACACCCAACTCGGCGGCGCTGCCCTTCAACCCGGCCCTCGAGGACGATCAGTTCAAGGTGTTCCTCGACCTGGCGGTAGGGCCGGGCCAGACGTCGGGAGGCGGAGGCGGGAGCGGCGGCGGATCGTCTCCGCCTCCCGACCCCGGCGTGGTTCGGGGCCGGACCCGGACGGGGATCTTCGACGCCACCGCCGCCTTGTCCGAAAAAGCCGTGCAGGAGCTGTTCATCGGGGTGCGCGACGGCTTCTCGAAGTCGGGCTCCGGCAGCAAGGACCTCGGTCCCTTCTCGGTCAGCTACGCCGCCGAGGTGCACCTCGAAAACGGCTCGATCGACCTCCGCTCCGACGGCTCCATCGCCATCAAGGAGCTCGACGTCGCCTTCAACACCCTCGAGTTCTGCCTCGGGCTCGACATCCCCAAGATCTGCATCGGCGGGTTCTGCATCATCGGGATCCCGTTCGACGGCTGCCTGGTGCACGCCCCGAGCTTCTGCCTGTTCGAGGACGACCCCGACATCGAGCTGTGCCTCGACCTGGCGCCCTTCGTGCGCATCGAGCTGTCGGCCACCCTCGAGGCGCTCACGAAGTACGCCGTCAACAGCGCCCGGACGGCGGCCATGAACGACTGGGACGCCATCGAGGCCGGCCTTCCCAACCACTGGCAGATCTACATCGACCCGATCACCCTCGACGTCGACCTGTTCGACGTGGCCGACATCGTCCGCAACCTGCTCGAGGACGCCGTCGACGCCGCCCTCGACACCATCCTCGGCCCGCTCCCGGGATGGGCCAAGGACCTCATCAAGGCCATCCTCGGCCCGGTCATCGACCTGATCGGCGACATACTCGACCTCGGCGATGACATCGAGGAGTGGCTGTCGGACAAGCTCGGCGTGAGCCTCGGCCTGTTCAACTTCATCCTCACCGCCGTGGCCGACCACCTGGCCAAGGGGCACCCCTTGGCGCAGATCCCCGACCCGCTCACGATTCTGCCGGCGGACGGCACGCTGATCCCCGTGCTCGTCCCGATCGAGTTCCTCGGTCTCCATGTCGACGACGTCGAGATGGCGCTCGAGGTCGACCTTGGAGGGTGAGATGAAGCCGTTCGTCGACCGAGCCACCTTGGAGCAGACCAGCTTCGACAGCGCGCTGCCGTCGGGCACCGCCGCCGTGGTGCACCGCTTCCAGCGCGAGGGCCGCTACGCCGTCGCCCTCTCCCCCGACGGCAAGCAGGTGGTCGAGACCCGCACCATCTACGTGGAGCACCCCCGTGCCGACGCGGCTGCGGCCGAGGGCGCCAAGCCGCGCGACATCGTCCTCGAACCGCCCCGCCCGTTCCCCGAGCACCCTCAGCTCCCCCAGGCCATCGAGCTCGACGTCAGCCGCAGCGCCACCCTGGCCGGGGCTGCCGCCGCCGATGCCGACCAGATCGCGACGCCCCAGGTGGCCGGCCTGGTCACCGGCGGCTACGCGTCGTTCACCGCTCCCACCGGGGGCGCCCACCACGTCGTCATCACCCGGATCGGCGCCGACGGCGAGCAGGAGAAGGAGTTCGACAGCACCCGTCTGGGCGCCACGGACGCCTTCGCCATCACGCTCTTCCGGCCGGGCACCTACGCCATGCGCAACGCCGTCGGGGGCCGTGAAGGCCGCCTGGTGGTGCACTACCCCCAGATCGGACGGACGGCGTACCGGCCGGCGGAGCCGGTGACGGTCGCCGTCCACGAGCGGGGCTTCGAGCCGGGCGAGCTCACGATCGGCCCGGGCCAGGGCGTCATCTTCCAGGTGGCGGCCGAGAGCCGGATCACCGTCGAGCTGCTCGAGCCAGACGACGGTCCCGGCGACGCGGGCCGGAAGACCTCGCTGGCCACCCGGCGGGTGCGACCCCTGGTCAGGCCGGGCTCCGAGCGGCTAGACCCTTCGGGCGAGGGGTCACCGACCGCCGGTGACGGGGAACCGGGAGGATCGACATGACCTGGACCGGAGCGGAGAAGGCCACCTTGGTCGTCTCAGCGGCGCTGGCGGCCGCGTCGGCCGTCATCGGGTTCCGATGGGTGGCATCGCCCTACTACAAGGGCTATGCCTCGGCTGCGGGTGCCTTCTACCTCCTCAGCCGCGTGGCCGGCCGCCGCGCCGCCGCCGCTGCGCCCGCTTGAGCGGCGCCGCCCCTCCGACCCAGGTCGGCCGCTTCACCACCATCGTCAACGCCCTCGCCAACCGCCCGGAGCTCATCCGGGCGGTCACCTGGCCGCTCGTCCGCTTCGCCCCCACCATCGCCACCCGCAAGCGGGCGGTCGTCACGCGCCACGCCGACGCCCTCGAGGTCCTCGACCGTGACGGCGACTTCACGGTGGCCGAGATCAACGGCGTGAGCATGGACCTCGTCAACGGGCCGTTCGTGCTGGGCATGGACCGCTCGCCCCTGCACGACCGTGAGCGCGCCATCCTGGCCGCGGCGGTGAAGCCGGGCGACCTCGACGTCATCCGGGCCACCGTGCGCGGCAACGCCGCCGACCTGGTCGAGGCGGCACGCTCCCAGGGGCGCATCGATGTCGTCCGCGGGCTGGCCCGCCCGGCCGCCACCCGGCTCGTGGCCAGCTACCTCGGCGTGCCCGGCCCGGATGAGGCGACCATGATGCGCTGGCTGCGGGCCGGCTTCTATGAGACCTTCCTCAACGTGGGCGACGACCCGGTGGTGCGACGGTGGGGCACGGAGGCCGGGGCCGCCCTTCACCGCTGCATGGACGGCCTGATCGCGCAACGCAAGGCGGACCAGGCGGCCGGTGCCGCCACGCCCGACGATCTGCTCGACCGGCTCATCCACATGCAGGCCGATCCCGACACCGCCCTCAGCGACGAGGGCGTGCGGCGAAACCTCGGGGGGGTCGTGGTGGGGGCGGTCGACACCACCTCGAAGGCCGTCGCCCACGCCGTCGACCAGCTGCTGCGGCGGCCCGAGGCCCTGGAGGCGGCCCGCAACGCGGCGCTGGCCGACGACGTGGAGACGGTCGGCCGGTTCGCCTTCGAGGCGCTGCGGTTCAACCCCATCAACCCCGTCCTTGCCCGCTTCGCCGCCCGCGACACCGAGGTCGCCGCCGGCACCCCGTGGAAGCACCGGATCTTCGGCGGCAGCACCGTCTACGTGGCCATCCTCCCGGCCATGTTCGATCCTCGGGTGTTCCACCAGCCCGGGCAGTTCCGGGCCGACCGGCCCAGCTCCTCGTACCTGCACTTCGGGGCCGGCCTGCACGCCTGCTACGGCCGCTACATCAACCTCATCCAGATCCCCGAGCTGCTCGCCGCCCTCCTGCGACTCGACGACCTCCGCCGCGCCGACAGCACCGACGGCCAGATCCGCTACGACGGTCCGTTCCCGGACCGCTTCGAGCTGGAGTTCCGCCCGTGAGCGCGAAGACCTGGACGGGCGTCGACGGCCAGTGCGCCTTCACCGTGTTCACCCGCATCGAGGGCGGCAAGTCGGGAGCCGATGCCGTGGTGGCCATCCTCACCCCCATCGGCGACCACGTCGCCACCAACGATGACGTGCCGTTCGCGCAGCTGGCCGGGCTCCACTTCGCTTCCTTCTGCGCGGTACCGCTCTCGTCGGGGGACTGGTACCTGGTGTTCGAAGGCAACGTCGACGGCACCCCCGCCGACTTCCTCCGGGAGCTGGTGGGGCGGGCCGGCCCGAAGCTCCGGGAGATCTACGGCCACTGCCTCGACTTCCCCGTCGGCGACGCCGCCACCGACGAGGCCGTGCTCACCTACCTGTTGGCCCACGACATCGGGGCCGACACCTTCTACGTCGGCTGGGCGGGCTGGAGCGTCGAGCGGATCCGGCGGGAGAAGGCGCTGCGGGACGCCATCGAGGCGCTCGTCGAGAGCCCCGGCTTCACGGTTCCCCCGGATGCCGATCTGGCCACCTTCCATGCCGCCATCCGTGACGGCATCGCCGGCGATCCGCAGCTGCGCTGGACGTCCGAGCCGCCCACCCGGCCGGCCGTGGTCCGCTACGGCCGGCTGGCGCTGGTCGGCATCCTGGCGGCTCTCGTCCTCGTCGTCCTCCGACTGGTCCGCCGGGCGGCCGGCCCCGTTCGGAGCGCCGCACGACGCCGGGCCGGCCGGTCGCTGCGGATCCTCGTCGGCCTCCTCGTCGCCACCGCCGTCCGGCTCCGGACGGCCGAGAGCGACGACGAGAGGCGGGACAGGCAGCGCTCGCCGGGCTGGCAGGCGGCCTACGACGAATGGAGCCGCCACCTCGGGAAGGTCCGTGTCCGGGAGGACGAACAGGTCCAGAACCACATGATCAGCGTCATCCCCATCAAACCCGGCTGGTTCCGGCTGGCCGTGCTGCGCACGGTCCTGTGGGTGATCAACCTGGCGGCCCGGCTCTGGTGGAACCGCGGCGAGCTCGGCGGCATCGGATCGATCCACTTCGCCCGCTGGGTGATCCCGCCCGACGGCCGTGACCTGATCTTCCTCTCCAACTACGACGGCAGCTGGGAGAGCTACCTCGACGAGTTCATCGACCGGGCCTCCGTCGGGCTCTCGGCGGTGTGGAGCAACACCGACAACGAGGTCGGCTTCCCGGCGACGAGATGGCTGGTGTCGGGTGGCGCCCGGGACGAGGCCCGCTTCAAGGCCTTCGCCCGCCGCAGCATGTGGCCGACGACCGTCTGGTACAGCGCCTATCCGTCCCTCAGCGTCGCCAACATCAGGACCAACATGGCCATCCGTGACGACCTGCCCACCTCGCTCGACCCCGTGAGCGACGACGTCTGGCTGGGCCGGCTGTGACCGCCGCCGCCACCGGCACCGCCATGAGCCGCAAGCCGGCCGAGGTCCGCCCGGATGCCACCACGTGGGCCGACGTCCAGGGCCTCGTCATGAGCGGCTACAGCACCATGCACCAGGCCCGCTACCTGCTGTTGCGGGTGGACGAACCCTCCGCCGCCCGGGCCTGGATCGGCGAGCTGGCCGGCCGGGTCACCTCCGGCGCCGCCCCCGAGACCGAGCGGTGCATCAACGTCGCCTTCACCGCCCCAGGTCTGCGAGCGCTGGGCCTCGAGACCTCCGAGCTGCAGACCTTCCCGGCCCCGTTCACCGAGGGCATGACGGCGACGCATCGCCGGCGCAGCCTCGGCGACCTCGGCCCCAGCGACCCGACCGAGTGGTACTGGGGCGGCACGGCCCACGATGCCGAAGCCGGCGCCCACGCCGTGCACGTCTTGCTCCTGCTCTTCGCTCCTGACGCCACCGCCATCGCCGCCCTGGAGGCGGCCGAGACGGCGCTCCTCACCGCCGGGGGGCTCAGCGTCGTGCGGGAGATCGTGCCGGAGCCTCTCCCGGGCCAGCAGACACCGGACGGCAAGTTCGGGGTCGAGCACTTCGGCTTCGCCGACGGCATGTCCCAGCCGGTGATCCGCGACAGCGGCCAGGACGAGGGGCTCGGCTGGGACGAGGCACGACGCTCGGTCATCGCCGCCGGCGAGTTCGTGCTCGGCTACGACAACGGCTACGCCAAGCTCACGCCCTGGCCCCAGCTGACCGGGGCCGAGCGCTTCGGCGTGAACGGCACCTTCCTGGTCGTGCGCCAGCTGGCCCAGGACGTGGCCGGGTTCCGGACCCATGTCGAATCGGAGGCGGCCCGGCTTTCCGAGGATCCCGAGCGGCTGGCGGCCAAGCTGGTGGGCCGGTGGCGCAGCGGTGCCCCGCTGGTGCTCACCGACGACCGCGATGATCCGGACCTCGACGTGTCGAACGACTTCAGCTACGCCGAGCTCGACCCCGACGGCCGCCGATGCCCCTTCGGCTCCCACATCCGCCGCGCCAACCCCCGCGACTCGCTGCTCGACGATCCGGTCGAGGCGCTCAAGCTGGCCAACCTCCATCGCATCATCCGCCGCGGACGCGTCTTCGGCCCCGGTCTTCCCGACGACGCCCGGACCGACGACGGCCACGAACGGGGCCTCGTCTTCGTGGCCGTCAACGCCAACATCGAGCGACAGTTCGAGTTCGTCCAGCACAGCTGGATCGCCAACCCCACCTTCGCCGGCCTCGCCGAGGAGCAGGACCCGATGGTCGGCAACCCCACCGGCGGTGGGACGTTCACCGTCCAGGCCAGGCCGCTGCGCAAGAAGGTGACCGACCTGCCGAGCTTCGTCACCGTCCGGGGCGGCGCCTACTTCTTCCTGCCCGGCATCACCGCCCTGCGGACGCTCGGCGCCCGACCCGCCTGAGGAGGCCCCGGCACCATGGCCGACGACATCTGGACCCACGCCACCCTCGAGCTCGACCAACCCGGTTGGCCCGGGATCAAGAAGGCCGAGTGGCTGGCCTCCACCGTCGAGGGCGAGCTGTTCCGCTCGCGGGAGCTGCTCCCCGCCCTCGACCGCCTCGGCGCCGACGGCTGGGAGCTCGCCGCCTTCGCCCCCGAGTTCAACGACCGCTGTGCCACCTACGTCTTCAAGCGCCGGAGCCAGCCCGCCCCGTAGCGCCAGCCGACCGGGTGCGTCAGGCGCCATGATCCGGCGTGTGGCGCACCGGGTTCGCCGGCAGATACGACCGGCAGGCACGACCAGCAGCCAGGACGCAGCTACGACAGCAGGCCCACCGAGCGCATCCGGCGCTCGAGGTGGTGCTCGAGCGCCCGGGTGGCCAGGTGATCGACCTCGTAGCCGGCGGGTGACGGTTCCTCGGCCAGGACGGCCACCAGATCGCCGCCGAGCATGCGGCGCAGCAGGTCGAGCCCGTCGGGCGTGATCCGGGTGCCCCGCCCGCACGACCGGCAGAGCGTGCCGCCCGCCTCGAGGTCGAAGGCCACCAGCCCCTCGGTGACCCCGCAGACGGCGCACTCGTCGAGCAGGGGTCGGTAGCCGACGTGGGCCAGGAGCTTCCAGAAGAAGGCGGGAACCACCAACGGGGCCGGTCCGGCTTCGAGCGTGCGCAGGGCACCGAGGAGCATCTGGGGGATGCGTCGGTCCTCGTCGCCCTCCTGGACCAGCGCGTCGACCGCCTCGAGCAGGGCACTGGCCCTCCCCAACCGGTCGAGGTCCTCACGCACGCCCCGGAACGACTCCAGCGTCTCGGCCTGGGTGACGGTGTCGAGGTTGCGACCCTCGTAGCACTGGAAGGCCACGTGGGTGAGCGGCTCCAGCCGGGCGCCGAAGCGGCTCTTCGTCTTGCGCACGCCCTTGGCCACCGCCCGGACCTTGCCCCGCGTCTCGCTGACGATGGTGACGATCCGGTCGGACTCGCCCAGCTTGATGGTGCGCAGCACGATGCCGGTGTCCCGGTAGATGGCCATGCCGCTATCCCTCGAGCCCGCCGTAGCGGCGGTCGCGGCGTTGGTACTCCCGCACCGCCTCGGCCAGGTTCTCCCGACGGAAGTCGGGCCAGAGCACCTCGGAGAAGGCCAGCTCGGAGTA
>DASXLH010000177.1:0-6145 GCA_036496335.1 Acidimicrobiales bacterium | reverse complement strand
CCACTTCGAGCTGGCCAACCAGCTGTGGCGAACCGGCCGCCGCGACCTGGCCATCGAGCACTTCAACGAATGCCATCGGCTGCAGCCCGACAACTGGACCTACAAGCGCCAGGCCTGGTCGCTGGTCGGCAACGAGCGGGTGGGCGGCAGCTACGGGCGCTTCGTCCAGGGCCCCCTTGAAGGGGAAGAGGACGACTGGCCCTTCGTGTCCGACTTCCGGTCCGACACCGCCTTGCTGGGCGAGGGCGAGTACTACCCGAACACCATGTGAACCGGCTGCCCGCCGGTCAGGCCTTTGCCGGCAGGGAGCGCGCATACCGGACGCCCCGGTCGACCCAGGTGGCCAGCGGACGCTTGGTCCCGAGGTGCTCGCCCGGCACGAGCAACCAACCTGCCATCGAGCGACCGCCCATCTCCATGAGTCGGGCCGGCGTCGTCGCGATCAACCGTTCGGACGCGGCGGGATCGACCCGGACCAGCAGCCCACCCTGTCCGCTCGCCGACACCGCCATGTTGCCGTCGATCATGAACGCCAGTCCGCCGAACATCTTCTTCTCGGTGACGCCGGGTTCAGCGGCCAGGAGCCCGCGGACCCGCTCGGCGAGCTTCTCGTCGTAGGCCATCATCC
The DNA here is from genome assembly GCA_036496335.1 of Acidimicrobiales bacterium. Lineage (GTDB taxonomy): Bacteria > Actinomycetota > Acidimicrobiia > Acidimicrobiales > CADCSY01 > JAEKLB01. The sequence goes on along the minus strand of DASXLH010000177.1, from coordinate 5,517 downwards.
GATCGTAGGAAGCACCCGCCACCCTCGCCCGACAGGTGCGGCCGTCAGGGCTGGGACTCGCGGGAGGCGGGCGGAGGCGGTCGGCCTTCTTCGGCTCGCAGGACCGAGAGGGTGAGGGCAGCCCCGATGGCAACAGGGAGGAAGTACCAGGCGTTGTAGCCGGCCCGGACCAGGAGGTCGGTCAGGACCACGGCCAGGATGACGACGACGGCGATGGTCCAGTCATCGCCGACGACGAAGTCGTACCAGAACCTGGCGAACCCGACGACGTGGCGCATCAGGCGCTACCGACGGCATGAGGCACACGGCGGCCGAGGTGGGCGACGAGTCCCAGGGACAGCCCGAGCATGGCGGCGAGGAGGGGCAGCAGAGCGAGGTCGGCGCCGGGCCAGGCGACCCCGGCTCCCTCCCCGCACCAGAAGATCCCGAAGCTGGTCAACATGACCCCGACGGCGAACTTCATGGTGTTCTCCGGCACCCGGCTCAGGGGAGCATGGACCTTGAAGCCGGCGATCCCCACCACGATCAAGGCCGAGACCGCCCCGAGGGCGGCGAGAGGGACGTTGTGCTGGCTGGACCCGATCGTCACGACGATGAACGCGACCTCGAGGCCCTCCAGGAAGACCCCCTTGAAGGCGACGGTGAACGAGTACCAGTCGACACCGGCCTTCTCGATGGTCGGGGCGTCGCGAGCTTGTGTGAGCTCCGTCGTGAAGATGGCCTGTTCGTCGTGGAGGGCCTTCAGACCGCCGGCCCGCAGGATGGCCTTGCGGAGCCATTGCAGCCCGAACACCAACAGCAGCCCGCCGATCCCCAGCCGCAGCGCGTCGATCGGGAGGTGACCCAAGGCCGGGCCGGCCACCGCGATGACAGCGGCGAGCGCGACGGTTGCCGCCGCGACGCCGATCAGGACCGAGCGCCAACCCCGGGTGACGCCGACCGCCAGCACGATGGTGAGGGCTTCCACCATCTCCACCGACGAAGCCAGGAACGCGGCTGCGAACAACAACAGGCTGCGCACCGACCCATTGTCCGACATCCTCGCCGAACCCGTCGACCGGCCGGCTCGGGACCATATCGGACGTCCTAGCCTGGGGCGCCGCCCACCGCCGGACGGCCGCACGGTTCCCGGCCGCATCTCGGAAGGCGACGTCCCATGGCCACGACCTCGACCACGCCACCGCTGGGTGTCGGCGTGGTCGGTCTGAGCGCGTCGGGGAGCTGGGCCTCGCTGGCCCACGTCCCCGCTTTGGCGGCGGTGACGGGGGTCGAGCTGCGCGGCCTGGTCACCAGCAACGCCGCGTCGGCCCGGTCGGCGGCGGCCGAGTACGGCGTGCCGCTGGCGTTCGACCGCGTCGAGGACCTCGCCGGGCGCGCCGAGATCGACCTGATCGTCGTGTCCGTCAAGGTCCCCCTCCACCGCCAGCTCGTGCTGCCCGCCCTGGCCGCCGGAACGATGGTGCTGTGCGAGTGGCCCCTGGCCAACGGGCTGGCCGAGGCCGACGAGCTCGTCGCCGCCGCCGGTGGAACCCGGACCTTCGTGGGGCTGCAGGGTCGTTCCGCCCCGACCGTGCGGTTCCTGCGCGACCTCGTCGCCGACGGCTACGTCGGCGACGTGCTGTCGACCAGCCTCATCGCCTCCGGCAACCAGTGGGGAGCCGAGACCTCGAACCGGAGCGAATACCTGCTCGATCGCGAGCTCGGCGCCACGATGTTCACCATCCAGTTCGCCCACACGGTCGACTCCGTGGCGTTCGTGCTGGGCGAGCTCGCCGAGGTCGCCGCCACCACCGCCACCCGTCGGCCAGATGTCCGAAACAGCGATACCGGCAACCTGGTGCCGATGACCGCCGAGGACCAGATCGCGGTCACCGGCACCCTCGCCGGCGGCGCCGTCGCCTCCGTGCACTTCCGCGGCGGGCGGTCACGGGGGACCAACCTGCTGTGGGAGATCAACGGGACCGAAGGGGACCTCCTCGTGACGTCGCGATCCGGCCAGCTGCACTCCAGCCGGGTGCAGATCCAGGGAGCACGCGGGGCCGACCGCATGGCCGACCTGGCCGTGCCGGCCGAGTACGACCACTTCCCGTTCCTCGCCGGGCAGCCGGCTCACGCCGTCGCCCACACCTATGCCCAGGTGGTGGACGACCTCGCCGAGGGCACACATGTCGTGCCCGACTTCGACCACGCCCGCCGGCGGCACCAGTTGCTCGACGCCATCCGCCAGGCCGCCGCCGACCCGCACCGACCGACCCGCCTCTGACCCGGCGCTCACGCCCGAGTGCGCGCCGCCATCCTCACCAGGCTCTCCCATCGACCGGGACGGCCCCGAGCGGGGTCGTGGCGGCGGTCGAGACGAACCAGCAGGGCGGAGGTGGTGACCACCAGCACGGCCACCGCGGTACCGAGTGCCCATCCGGCGACCACGTCGGTGGGCCAATGCACGCCGAGGACCAGACGGCTCAGGCCGACCAGCCCACCAACCGTCGCGCCGACGGCGATGCCGAGCGCCCGGGTGAGAGGACGTCGGAAGAGGACGATGGCCGCCGCCACGCCGAGCGCCAGGTAGAGCGCCGTGCTGTCGGTGGCGTGGCCCGACGGGAACGACGGCTCGTTCTCGGTGACGAGGCGCAGATACACCGGCGGCCGGGGGCGGTTCACCATGTACTTCACCGCGGAGGTCAGTCCGGCGGCGAGGGCGAGCGAGGCGAGCGGTGCCAGAGCGAGGCCGAGCTGCGCCCGTCGCCACCACAGCACGACCCCGGCCAGCACAGCCACCCCAACGAGGACCTGGAAGCTGCCGAGGTTCGTGATGCCCCTTGCCGCCTCGACGATTCCGGGCGTCCGATGATCGACGAAAAAGGCCAGGCGACCGGGATCGCCAGAGACCAGACCGTCGTGGTCGGAGACGTTGTCGGCGAGCTGGCTGAAGCCCACGAGCGCGACACCGGATGCGATCGACGCCACCACGACGGCGACGAGACCGCGTCCGTCCAACGCGAACCGTCGGCGGAAGGCGGCGACGATGCCGGCACAAGTGGTCAACGAGAGCGGTCGATGCTTCGACGGTCGAGCCTGAACATGGTCGGACAGCTCACCACAGCCGCGTGGGCGGCGGGCGTCGCCCTCACGTCGTTGGCCCTCCAGCGGGGCTCGGGGGGCGCCCGCCAGGATGTCGGGCAGCAGGTCGAGATGTCCTTCGACGCGATCCGGCCCGTACCCAGGAGCACTGGGTACGGGCCGGGCCGTCATCCCCCCGGGAGAGACCGAGGGTCCAGCCGTCAGGCCGGAGGACCTGAGCTCAGCGTCGCCTGGGCGTGGTGCGAGGCGCCGTCGGCGTCGACCCAGCTGACTTGGACGTGATCGCCTGGCTTGTGGGTGTCGAGGGCCGACTGCAGGCCGGCGCTGTCGGCGACCTTGGTGCTGTCGATCCCGACGATGGTGTCGCCCTCGGTGAGACCGGCGGACGCCGCCGGGCTTCCGTCCTCGACGCCGACGACGGTGGCGCCGGTCTGGCCGTCCCTGATCTCGACCCCCAGGAGGGCCCGGTCGCCGATGTGGACCTTGGCCGAGGATTTGCCGGCCTGGATCTGCTGGGCGATGCCGAGCGCCGACTTGATCGGGATGGCGTACCCGTCAGCGGCGGCGCTCCGACGGGACGAGCCGGAGGCGGCGGTGTCCATGCCGATGACCTGCCCGGACGTGTTCACCAGCGGACCGCCGGAGTCACCGGGCTGGAGCCCGGCGTTGATCTCGATGAGCCCCGACAGGGTCTCGGTGTCCCCACCGGTCTCATCGGAGACGGTGATGTGCTGGTCGAGGGCGGTGATGACCCCGGTGGCAACGGCAGGGGTGCCGCCCTTCCCGAGGGCGTTCCCCAAGGCCACGACGTCGTCGTTGACGGACACGGCCGACGAATCGCCGATCGACACGGTGGCGAGGTGGCTGGCGTTCTCCAGCTTGATGAGGGCGACGTCGTCGGTGACGTCGTAGCCGAGCACGTCGGCCTTGTAGACGGTGCCGGTGCCGTTGATCTGCACCTGGATGTCGGTGGCGTCCGCGATCACGTGGTTGTTGGTGAGCACGACGCCGTCACTCGTGAGGACCATGCCCGTTCCCGCCGCCCGACCGTTGGTCATCGTCGTGTTGATGTCCACCACGGCCGGATCGACCTTGGCGACGACCTGGTCGAGCGTGAGGGTCGCACCGGCGGCGCTGCCGTTGGGGCTGGGGAGCGACTTCGAGCTCGAAGGTGCGCTGGCGGCCGGCTTGATCAGCGAGGTCGGCGCCACGCTGGACGAGCTGTCGTGGAGCTGGGAGCCGATGCCGATGCCGATGGCACCGGCCGCCAGGATGGCGGCCACCACCACACCGGCGAGCCGGCCGGGCCGGGCAGCGTGAGCCGGCGGCGCCGGCGGCGGACCGGACGGCGATGCCGGCGGCGGACCCGACGGCGCGGCCGCATTCGCCGCGGGGGTCGGCGGCGCCGGCGGCGGGGCGGTGGGGACGGTCGGGTCCTGGGGGACCTCCCACGCCCCGGATGCGCCGGGTCCCCACGGGGAGGGGGCGGCGCCCCACTCCTGCGGGCCGGGTCCGGACGGCGTTGACGGATCTGCTGGGGACATCGGGCTCTCTCTCCCTTTCGAGCGGCAACCCAAGATCCCCGTCAATCCTGTGAATCAGCTCAAGGTCACCTGAGGACTCGCGAAGGCCCACCAGAGTGCCTGGGGCCGACCGCTACGCCACCGCGGCGTCCTCCGCCAGGATGGCGGCGATCTGGCCGAGCGCCTCGGTCATCCCTTCCTCCATGCCCATCGAGGTGAGCTGCTCCATCGCCTCCAGGGAGGGGAAGTGCGACTCGATGGCCATGGCGGTGCCTCCTCCGTCGAGCGCCGTCAGGGTCACGACGAGGTTGGTGATCGGCAGCTCGTCGTCGGGTGCCCCATCGTCGTGGGCGAAGCCGTCACGCAGCTCCAGGCGGTTCGGCGCCTCGACCGCGACCACCTGCCACCAGCCGTGGGCCTCGTCGCCCTCGGGCCCGGTCATGAAGTAGGTGACCGTCCCGCCCGGGCTGAGGTCGTGGTCCACCACGGTGGCGGGATAGGTGGGCGGTCCCCACCAGCGCTCGAGCTGCCGCGGATCCGCCAACAGCTGCCAGGCGCGATCGACGGTGGCGTCGAGCTCGACCGTGATGGTCATGGTGAGCGTCGCCGGATCCTTGTGGGCGGTGATGGTCATGCTGTCGGTCCTCCGTTCTCGTCATCGGCGAGGAGATCGCCGATGCGGTCGATGCGGCCCTTCCAGATCGCTTCGAACTGTTCGAGCAGCTGATTGGCCCTGCGCATGGTCTCGACGTTCCCGCTGACGAGCTGCTCGCGTCCCCGTCGCTGCTTGCTCACGAGCCCGGCCTCCTCCAGCACCGCCACGTGCTTCTGCACCGCCGCGAAGCTCATCGGATACCGCCGAGCGAGGGTCGAGACGTTGTGCTGACCCTCGAGGGTGCGCACGAGGATGTCG
>DASXLH010000176.1:0-15405 GCA_036496335.1 Acidimicrobiales bacterium | reverse complement strand
CAGGTGGGTGATGGCCACCGCCAGCTCGACCGCCACTTCCTCTTCGACCATCGCGCCCACCGCCACGTCGGGATCCTAGCGGGATCCACAAGGTTCTTGTGCAAGTGCCTTGTTGATCATCGGGATGCCACCCACCACCTGGCAACTGTTTGCTCACCGACCAAGTTGGCGCGACGGTTCGTCCTTCTCGTTCATGAGTGGCGGTCGTGCCGAGAGGAGCCCGTGATGCCGAAGGTGATCGCTGACATCACCATGTCGCTGGACGGCTACGTCACCGGACCGGGCGCCGATCCCGACCATGGTCTCGGTGACGCCGAGCACCTCCACGACTGGGTCACCGCGCAGGACCCGGTCGACACCGAGATCCTGGAAGGGGCAACCGCCATGTCCGGCGCCGTCGTGATGGGTCGACGGCTGTTCGATGTCGTCGATGGCCCCAACGGCTGGAGCGACACGATGGGGTACGGCGCACAGCAAGTCGGTACTCCACCGTTCTTCGTCGTCACCCACTCACCTCCGCCCGATGTTCGCCTGGCGCGGGAGCAGGGCCTGCGATTCACCTTCGTGGACGGCCTCGGCAAAGCGATCGACCAGGCGCTCAGCGCGGCCAAGGACGGTGACGCCGTGATCATGGGGGGCGGGGACATCATCGGCCAGGCGCTCGAGGCCGGCCTCGTCGACGAGCTGCGCCTGCACGTCGCCCCCATGCTCCTTGGTGGTGGAACACCGATGTTCCGCCCGGGGACCCGTCAGCGCTACCGCCAGCGTGAGGTGCGCCCGTCGAGCAATGCCGTCCACGTCGTCTACGACCGGCGAGTCGACGCCGGCTGAGTCGTCCTTGCGCAGGAGGACCTGCGACCGCTCCGCCCCACGAGGGCATCTGGTTCAAGCGAAGGGATCATCCGGCAAGGCTTCGAGCGGGGAGGATCGGACCCAGGCAGCGAACGCCTCGACCCCGTCGATGACCGCCTCGAACCGGCACGAGCGAAAGAGGTCGAAGAGGTGCTGGCCGCCGGGCAACTCCGCGTAGACGACGGCTGAGCCCGACGTCGAGCGGAGTCGTCCGACGAAGGCCCGGGCGTCTCCGACGGGCACGATGCCGTCGCGGTCGCCGTGGGCCACGAAGAACGGTGGTGGGCCGGCGGAGGCAGCCGCCGGCGTCCGATCGATGCTCAGGTCGGCACCGCCGACGCCGTAGAAGCCGTACAAGACCACCACTCCCGTGACCGAGGTATCGGTGTCTTCGAAGCCGGGCTGGAAGCGTGGGTCGGCCGCTACGGAACGCCTCGCCGTGCAGGTGAACGAGCACCGGCGCTCCAGTGGTCCCGGCACGAGCGCGGTAGAGATCGAGGGTGTTCCAGGTCCCCGACTCGCCGTAGGCGATGTCGGCGATCCGCTCGACCGCCCGCGGCCGGATCGGGAGCGGGGCCAGCAGTCCCCGGACACCGATCCGGTGCGGACGGAGCTGGTCGGCCAGCCCGGGGTCGATCGAGGCGCGCCAGTGCGGACCGAGAGCGTCACGAAGCGCCTCGTCCGCGATCCGCTCGGTGCCGAGTGCTCGCCGGGCGACGTTCGCCAGGCCGACCGAGGTGGCGTGGTCACCGCGTAGCCGAGCGGCACTACCGGGGGGGACCGGCGGGGAGCTCCACCGTGACGCAGAGTCCGCCACCGCCCCGAGGGGTGAGGGTGAGGGTTCCGTCGTGGGCCTCGGTGATGCTCTGGACGATCGCCAGCCCGAGGCCGACTCCTGGGTGGTCCGTGCGGACCCGTTCGGTGCCACGGAGGAAGGGCTCGACGAGCGTGGCGACCGACTGCGGTGCGAGCGCCTCACCGGTGTTCTCGACCGTGAGGGCCACTCCCGAGGGGTGCACGCGGGTGGTCGTCACCCACACCGTGCCCTGGTCGGTCAGGTTGTGGACGATCGCGTTGTGCACGAGGTTCGTCGTCAACTGCACCAGCAAGGCGTGTGAGCCGACGGTGGGCGTCACCTCTCCCGAGGTCTCAATGGTGATGCCCCGCTTCTCCGCGAGCGGGAGCAGTGTCTCGGTGGCTTCCTCGGCGATGAGGGACAGGTCGACCCGTTCACGGGTGAAGGACCGTTGGTCGGCCCGGCTGAGCAGGAGCAGTGCCTCGGTGAGGTCGATGGCTCGGCCGTTGACGGCGTGAAGGCGGTCGACGAGCTCGCCGTTGTCGTGGTCGTGATCCTTGCGGGCGACGTCGAGGAGCGTCTGGGTGATGGCCAGCGGCGTGCGGAGCTCGTGGGAGGCGTTGGCCGCGAACCGCCGCTGTTCGGCGACGTGCGCTTCGAGCCGGGCCAGCATGTTGTCGAAGGCGTCGGCGAGCTCGCGGAACTCATCGCGGCGGCCCGGTAGCTGGATGCGGTGGGACAGCGACCCGGTCGCGGCGAGCCGGGTTGCCTCGGTGATGCGGCCCAGGGGCGCGAGCATCCGGCCGGCGAGAAACCACCCGCCCAGGAGACCGAACACCAGCAGGAGCACGCCCACGACGGCGACCGCCGGTGCGAAGCCGCGCAGGAGAGCGCCACGTCCCGGCGAGATGAAGACGTCCCCCGGACCATGGACGATCACGGTCTCGCCTCTGGGTATGTGCCGCAGGAGGAACACCCACATGGCCCCGAGCAGCAAGGCACCCGCGACCATGAGGAAGCCGGCGTAGCTGAGGGTGAGCTTGAGGCGAACGCTCAACCCCGGGGCTCTAGCCATGCTCCCCTCCTCCAGGCCGGGAGTCCGGTTGCGTGTCGATCCGATACCCGACGCCGGCAACCGTGGCGATGATCCAGGGTTCGCCCAGACGCTTGCGCAGCGCCGAGACGGTGATGCGCACGGCGTTGGTGAACGGATCGGCGTTCTCGTCCCACGCTCGATCCAGCAGCTCCTCGGCGCTGACGACGCCGCCCTCGGCCGCGACGAGCACCTCGAGCACGGCGAACTGCTTCCTCGTCAACCCGACGTAGCGGTCGTCCCGGTAGACCTCGCGGCGGAACGGGTCCAGGCGCAGACCGGCGATCTCTCGCACGGGTGGGCGGATGTGGGCGCGTCGGCGATCGAGCGCTCGGAGGCGGAGCACGAGCTCTCGGAGTGCGAACGGCTTGGTGAGGTAGTCGTCGGCGCCGAGCTCGAAGCCGGTGGCCTTGTCGTCGAGCCGGTCGGCGGCGGTGAGCATGAGGATGGGCATGCCACTGCCGGAGGCGATGATGCGCGTGGCGACGTCGTCGCCGGAGGGCCCGGGGATGTCCCGGTCGAGCACGGCGATGTCGTACGCGTTGACGCGCAGCAGCTCCAGCGCCGTGTCGCCATCACCGGCGATGTCCGCGGCGATCGCCTCCAGGCGCAGGCCGTCGCGGATGGCCTCGGCCATGAAGGGTTCGTCCTCGACGATCAACACACGCATGCCTCGGTTTCGACGCTACGAGCTGGCACGTGTCGTCGGCGTATCGAAAACGACCTACGTCCCGGCAACACCAGGTTGCCTTGACTGGGCCGGTGCCCTACCGCCGAGCACGTACGACGACGCGTCGGACGCCCAAGATCCTTCTCGCTGGTCTGCTGATCGTGGTGGCGGCCGTCGCCCTCGCCCTCGGCTCCCCGTGGTTGGTGTCGCCGTCGTCGACGGCCGTGTCACCCATCGTCCCGCCTTCGTCCTCGTCCCCCTCGTCCTCGTCCTCGTCGACCACGCCCACGGTCGAGGTCCCTCCCCTCGGGCACCGCGGCGCTCCTGGCGAGGGCGACGGCGTCCTTCGCACCGCGGCCGGCGGTGTGCTGGGCGAGGCGGATGGTGCCGTCCCTGCGGGGACCACCGTCTTCGACGACGACGTCCCGGCGGTGGCCAAGCTCGACCCGGCGCTGCTCGGTGCCCTGCGCCGGGCCGCGACCGCAGCCGCCCGCGATGGGGTCAGGTTCGTCGTCGACAGCGGTTGGCGCTCCCCGGCGTATCAGGAACAACTGCTCCGGGCGGCGGTGGCGGAGTACGGCTCGGCCATGGAAGCGGCCCGCTGGGTCGCCACCCCGACCACGTCGGCGCACGTGTCGGGGGACGCCATCGACATCGGGACCTCAAGCGCCCCGGCATGGCTCTCGAAGCACGGCGCTGCCTACGGGCTGTGCCAGATCTACCGCAACGAACCTTGGCACTACGAGCTGCGCCCGGAAGCCGTCGGTCAGGGGTGCCCGCGCCTGTACGCCGACCCGACGCAGGACCCGAGGATGCAGCCGTGACCGGCACGCCCGGCGTCGATCCGGGGTCAACGCCGACCCCGGCCCCGGAGCGGAGGATGACTCGGCGGCGGCGGCTGACCCTCTTCGCCGTGGTCGCCATGGTCGCCGTGATCAGCGCGGGCTGTTCGAAGGCCCCGGCTGCGACCGGCCCCGGCAGCGGTGGCACCACGACCGGCGCCCCTGCGGCCGGTAGCCGCGCCGCCATCCGGGATCAGGCGGTGAAGTTCTCCGAGTGCATGCGCGCCCACGGCGTCAGGACCTTTCCGGACCCCGACGCGTCGGGCCAGTTGACCATCGACGGGGTGCTGAACGGCTCGTCGCTCGACCCGAGCTCAGCGGCGTGGACGCAGGCCGTCGGCGCCTGCCAGGACCTCGAGCCACCGGGGTTCACGGGCCACAAGAGGAGCGCCCAGGAGCAGGAGGCTGCGCTCCGGTTCGCCCGGTGCATCCGCGACAACGGTGTGAAGGACTTCCCGGATCCAACGCCGGATGCTCCCCTCATCGACACGACCCGGATCCCGTCCCTGGCCGGGAGGGATCCTCGGAACGCCCCGGAGCTCCAGACCGCGATGGACAAGTGCCGCGACCTGGCGACATCGGCAGGGGTGACGGGCGGGTGACCGGGAGGCGCTGGGTGCTGGCCGGAGCCGCCGTGTTCGTTGTCCTGGCGGTTACCGGCGGCGTGGCCGCCCTGTCCGGTGCACCACAACCCAGCTCGGCTTCACAGGCGCCGCCGACGACCACGGCAACGGTGGAGAAGGGAGAGCTCTCGGCCGCGGTCTCCACGGATGGGACCCTGACCTACCGCGCCCGACCAGACGGTTCGCCGTACACCGTGATCAACCGGGCCAGCGGGACATACACCCAGTTGCCCCTCCCGGGCGACAAGGTCGACTGCGGCGGCGTGCTCTATCGCGTCGACGACGAGCCGGTCCTGCTGCTGTGCGGCGCCGTCCCCGCGTACCGCGAGCTGCACAGCGGCGAGGTGGGGGAGGACGTCCGTCAGCTCAATCGGAACCTGCACGCGCTCGGCTACGACCTGGCTGTCGGTGTCGATCCCGACGGCAACCGGTTCACCTGGAAGACGGAGCAGGCTCTGGAGAACCTCCAGCGCCAGGAGGGCCTTGTCGTCACCGGGCAGCTGGCGCTCGATGACGCCGTCTTCCTGCCCGAGGCGGTGCGGATCGCCAAGGTGACCGGCGAGCTCGCTGGACTCGCCCAGCCGGGCGCACCTCTCCTGGATGCCACCTCGGACATGCCCGAGGTGCAGGTGGACCTCCCTCCGTTGCAGCAGGGTCAGGTACAGCCGGGCCAGGCGGCCCAGATCACCCTCCCGGGCAACAGATCCGTGACCGGGAAGGTGGACCGGCTCGGGCGAGTCGCCCAGGTCCCTCCCGGGCCGGACAACAACGCCGGGAACGCCACCATCCCCGCCTACATCAGCCTCGACGATCCCGACAAGGCACGAGGCCTCGACCAGGCCCCGGTCCAGGTGCAGATCGCGACCGAGGGCGTGAACAGCGCCCTGAGTGTCCCGGTCACCGCCATCGTCGGGAGGTCCGGCGGCGGGTTCGCGGTCGAAGTCGTGCGCCCCCGCGGGCAGGACGAGCTGGTCGCCGTGGAGCTGGGCCTGTTCGACACCACCGCCGGACGAGTCGAGGTCACGGGCCGTCTCCGCCAAGGCGACCACGTGGTCGTGCCGTCGTCGTGACGGGCGACCCAGTCCTGGAATTGGAAGGGGTGACCAAGATCTACGGCGAGGAACCGCCGGTCTCTGCCCTCCGGGGGGTGTCGTTCTCCGTCCAGACGGGCGAGCTGGTCGCGATCGTCGGGCCCTCGGGGTCGGGCAAGTCCACCCTCCTGCACGTCATGGGCACGCTGGAGATGCCCAGCGGTGGCCTGGTCCGGATCGGCGGGGTCGACGTCGCCGGGCTGGGCGACCGCGAGCTGTCGCGGTTGCGGGCTCGGCGGATCGGGTTCGTCTTCCAGCAGTTCTTCCTGGCCGAGCGCGCCTCGGTGCGGGAGAACGTCGCCGACGGGTTGCTCTACGCCGGTGTCCCCGCCGCCGAGCGGCACCGGCGCGCCGATGAGGTCCTCGAGCGGGTCGGCCTCTCGGCGCGGGCGAGCTTCACGCCCTCGAAGCTGTCCGGAGGCGAGCGGCAGCGGGTCGCCATCGCCCGGGCCCTCGTCGGGAGTCCGGCGATCGTGCTGGCCGACGAACCGACCGGGAACCTCGACAGCGCGACCGGTGCATCGATCATGGCGCTCATCCGGGAGCTCAATGCCGATGGCGCCACGATCATCCTGATCACCCACGATGCGGGCCTCGCCGATCAGCTGCCTCGCCAGATCCGGATGCTCGACGGTCAGGTCGTCTTGGACACCGACACCGACACCGACACCGGCGTGGTCGTGGCGCCATGACCGCCATGAGCAACCGGCTGGGGCTGAAGGATGGGCTGCGGGTGGCGAGTGTCGGGTTGCGGGCCCGGCCGCTGCGGGCGGCGCTCTCCGCGCTCGGGATCGCGATCGGCACGGCGGCGATCGTGGGAGTCCTCGGGCTGTCGTCCTCCTCCCAAGCGGGGCTGCTCGCCGAGATCAACCACCTCGGCACCAACCTTTTCACCGTCGAGGCGGGACAGAGCCTGGCCGGGGGTGGGGCGACGCTTCCACCCGAGGCGCCGGCCCGGATCACCCTCCTCGACCACGTCGGGGTCGTGACGACGACGGCCCTGCTGAAGGACGAGAACGTCTACCGGAACCCGCTGATACCGGTCGGCAACACCGGTGGCGTCCAGGTGCGCGCCGCCAGCCTCAACCTGCTCTCCGTGCTCGGCACCGGCGTCGCTCGCGGCCGCTGGCTCAACGAGGGCACCGCCCGGGAGCCGGTGGCCGTGCTCGGCTCTGTCGCGGCGCAACGGCTGGGCATTGACCGGATCGACCTGGACCAGCGGATTTGGCTGGGCGGTCAGTGGTTCGACGTCGCCGGCATCCTGGATCCTTCGCCGCTGACGCCCGACCTGGACAGCAGTGCGCTGATCGGGTATCCGGCCGCCGAGGAGCACCTCGGCTACCTCAGCGTGGTCAACGGTGAGCAGCGCACGGGCCCGCCGAGCTCGATCTACGTCCGCGCCACCATCGGTCGTGAGGTGGCGGTGCAGTCACGGCTGGCCGGGACGGCCAACCCGGACGCACCGAACGAGGTGAACGTGAGTCAGCCGTCCGACGCGCTCACTGCCCGAGCGGCGGCGGCCGGCGCGTTCGACAGCCTGTTCCTCGGACTTGGGGTGGTGGCCCTGATCGTGGGTGCCGTCGGCGTCGCCAACATCATGATCATCTCGGTTCTGGAACGCCGCTCGGAGATCGGGCTCCGTCGCGCCCTGGGGGCGACGGCGGGCCAGATCCGAACGCAGTTCCTCGCCGAGTCGATCCTGCTCGCCGCCCTCGGCGGCGCTGTCGGTGTGATGGCCGGGGCGGCGGCGGTCGCCGTCTACGCCAGCTCCAAGGGCTGGGCCCTCGTGATCCCCGTCGAGGCCTGGGCCGGCGGGATCGCCTCGGCCATCCTGATCGGTGCGTTCGCCGGCTTGATACCAGCCGTTCGAGCATCTCGGATGCCGCCCTCCGTGGCCCTGCGAACGGCCTGAGTCTCGGAACGGGGCCGAAGTCCGTACGTCGTCGGGCGGCGGCACCGCCGCCGGCGAGGGTCAGGCGTGCCAGTTGACGAGGACGGCGGGCGGCGGACCTTCCGGCGGCGCGGCGAGGTCGACGCCGGTGATGTCGAGGACCTGACCACGGAACCACTTGATGAACTCGGAGTCGTCGGTCGCCAGGTCGGCGAACGCCTTGTCCACGTCGCCCTCGAACCACACGAGGATGAAGCTCCCCATGGGCGTCTCCTGCAGCGTCCAGGTCTCCCGGGTGGTGTCGGCGCGGGCGTGGTGGGCGGCGTAGTCCGCCAGCCGAGCCCCCACAGCTTCGGCCGCGAAGGCGCGGCCTTCCTCTTCCTTGCCGGCCTTGACGGGAAACATCCCGTTGAAGACACCCATGTCCGCCTCCTCTGGCGTCGAGTCGGCCCGGACAGGTCGAGTCGGCCCGGACAGTAAGCGATGCTCGGAGTCCATGGGCCGGCTCGAGACCGGCAGCGACGCGGCTCAGGCGGTGGACGGTTCGGCGCTGATCATCCAGGGCGTGCCGAACCGGTCGGTGCACATGCCGAACATCGGCGACCACGAGGTGGGAGCGATCTCCAACGAGACGGTGCCGCCCTCGGCGAGGGCCGTGAAGAGCCGCTTCGCCTCGGTCACCTCCGACACGCTCACGCTGACCTGCATGCCTTGAACGGTGTGGGCGCCTTCGCTGCTCGGGTCGTCCGAGGCCATGAGAAGGTTGCCGTCGACCGACAGCACGGCGTGCATGATCAGATCCGGTTCCGTGCCCGGCATCTGGTCCTCCGGCGGCATGTCGGCGGCGGTGATCAGCGTCACCTCGCCTCCGAAGATCTCCTGGTAGCGGGTGAACGCCTCCCGGCAGTCACCTCCGAAGTAGAGGTATGGATAGAAGGCCATCGCTGCTCCTCGCGGGTCGACGGGACTGCTGTTCTCCGAGTACCCGATGCCGAACGACAGGATGCCTCGGGCTTGCTGTGAAGTACCCAGCGCCGTTGGCGCCAACCCGCGGGCGGGCACGGGATCAGATTGGCCTGGCCGGATCCACGGTTACCGAGCATGCTCCCGATGTGGAGGTCCGCAGCGCCGGGCTCGAGGACGTCGAAGCCTGCATCTCGGTTCTGGCCGCCCTTCCGGAGTACTTCACTCCCTCCACCCACGATGAGATCCGTCGGGACGTCCCGCGGCATCCCTCCTGGGTCGCCGTCGAAGACGACGCGATCGTCGGATTCGTCCTCGCGCCCCGCCGCTACCCCCGAGCCGCCGAGATCACCCACGCGGCGGTGCTCCCCGACCTTCGCAACCAGGGCATCGGGACCTTGCTCTTGCACCCGCCAAGTCACTCACGTCGCCGTCATGAGCCAGCCGGACCGCGGTCGGAGCTCGCTCTAGTTGTCGGGCGGGAACTCGGTGAGGTCGCCGGGCTGGACGTCCGGGAGCGAATGGACCGCGGCCAGGAGGTGCTCGCGCCAGGTGTCGGAGAGGCGGTTCAGGAACGGCGCGTCGCCTTCGATCCGGGCGTGACGAAGTCGGTAGGTGTCCCGCTCATAGATCCCGAGGTCGTAGGGCGGACCGACCGAGAGGTTGGCGAGCGCGGTGCTGATCATCGACGAGAGCGCGATCTTGGCGGCCGTGGGCAGGTCGGCCTGCGAGCGGACAGCGAGGTCGAGCCAGGCCTTGCCGTACTTCGCCTCGCCGATCTGGAGGAACGGCCGGTCGTCCGAGACCCGGATGTAGTTGCCCTCGGGATAGACGAGCAGCAGGTCAGCGGCGTCCCCCCGCACCTGCCCGCCGAGGATGAAGGTGGCCGTCGCGTTGGCGCCGAGCGTCGCCTCATGTTGCTTCGCGGCCCTGACGCTCAGCTCGCCGAGGTAGATGGCCGCGTCGGAGAGGTGATCGACCGTCGCCAGGGAGTCTCCCGGCCCGCTCAGATCGTGGGCGATCTGGTCGAGCAGCTGGTGGGTGGTGGCGAGGCTGCCGGCCGACTGCAGCACGAAGAGCCGATCGTCGTCGGGACGGAACACGTGCAACTTGCGATAGGTGCTGACATTGTCGAGCCCGGCGTTGGTCCGGGTGTCCGACATGAACAGCAGGCCTTCGTCCAGGCGCATCGCCAGGCAGTACGTCACGGTTCCTCCGGCTTTGAGGTCGCCAGAACCTACCGGCGGCTCGGTGCGGCGGGCGACGCACGTACGCTCCCGGCCGATGCCCGACGGTCAGGCGCTCGGCGATGGCGGGGAGCGGGAGGCATGGGTCCGGCAGGTCGTCAGCCAGCTGCACGACGAGTACCGCCATCTCTCCGACGGGGCGCCAGCCGGCTACATCCCCGAGCTCGCCCGGGTCGATCCTGACGCCTTCGCCATCTCGGTCGCGACCGTCGACGGTCGACGGGTGGGTGCCGGGGACGGTGGCGCGCCGTTCACGATCCAGTCCATCTCCAAGCTCCTGTTGTACGGGTTGGCGCTCGAGACCCACGGTCGGGACGAGGTGATGAGGCGGGTCGGGGTGGCGCCGACCGGCGACCGGTTCAACGCCATCGTCCTCGACGAGGCCGACAACCGGGCGCCGAACCCGATGGTCAACGCCGGGGCGATCGCCGTGACCGATCTGGTCGCCGGTGACGACCTCGCGGCGCGGGTCGACGTCGTCCGCTCCCTCTACGAGCGCTACCTCGGTCGACTCCCTGACCTCGATCACGCCGTCTGGGCGTCGGAACGAGCCACCGGCGACCGCAACCGGGCGATCGCCTACCTCATGCGCAGCCGGGGCATCATCGACGACCGGGTCGAGGAGACGCTCGACCTGTACTTCGCCCAGTGCTCGGTCCTCGTGACCTGTGACGACCTCGCCCTGGTCGGCGCCACGCTGGCCAACCGCGGTGTGCACCCGATGACCGGCGAGCAGGCCGTCGCTCCCGACGTGGTGCGCGACATGTTGTCGGTCGCCCTCACCTGCGGCATGTACGACTACGCCGGCGAGTGGGTGTTCACGGTCGGCATCCCCGCCAAGAGCGGCGTGGGGGGCGGCATCCTCGGTGTGCTTCCCGGCATCGGTGGATTGGCCACCTTCTCCCCGCGCCTGGACGGGTTCGGCAACAGCGTCCGGGGGGTCAAGGTGTTCGAGGAGCTCTCGGCCCGGTTCCACCTTCACCTGTTCGATCCCGAACGTCCCTGGCAGCCGGCGACAGCATCGACGTGACGCCTAGCTGGCCGCCATCGCCCTCAGGTTCTCGAGGGTGCGCTCCATGCCGGCTCGGATGACGGGGGCCCGGACCTGCTCGAAGTTGTCACGAAGCCCCTTGAGCTGTTCGTCCTGCAGGTCGCCGAAGTCGATTTCCACCTCGTGCACGACCCGCGTCCCGTCGCCCAGGGGCATGAAGTGGAACCACCACTGCACCCGGCGGAGCCGGTCGGCCATGTGGGGGTTGGCGATCCACGAGAAGGTGGTGGGCGGGTCGCAGATGACGACGACCGAATCGGCGGTCAACGCCAGCTCGTGACCGTCGGCGAGCCGGACGGACTCCTCGGCGACGAAGCGAGTGCCCGTCTCAGCCGCACCGGCCGGCATCTGCGAGAGCGTCTTGAGCTCGTCGCTCCCCGCCAGCTCGACGTGCCGGGACGGATCGCTGGCGACGGCGAACAGCGCCTCGGGTGTGGCGTCGATGGTGGCCTCGGTCTGATGGGCGAAATCGGGCATTGGTCCGGTCTCCGATCGTCGACAGCCGAAGGGAGTATCCACCACCCTTCGGGAGCGATGACGGGCGACACCGGCACCGGCCCATCGGACCGAACCGGCGTCGCCCGCCCGTACCGCGATGGATCCGGATCAGGCGACCCCGACCTCGCACTCCTTCGGGTCGATGTGACCCAGGTTCTTGACCACGCTGAAGGTGCCGCCCTCCGACCGGGCGATGTACATGTTCATCCGCACGTGGTGCTGGCCCGGGACCATCTCGGCGGGCCCTCCCGGGCCCTGTGCGATGCGAGCGTGGTCCAGCGCCGCGATGACGTCGTCCTGGTTCAGTGACCCCGCCTCGGTGACGGCCGCCTCCCAGAGCTTCAAGGCCCGGTAGGTACCGGTGCAGGCGCTGCCGGCGGTGAACATGGCGCTCCCGGGAAAGAGCCCCTCGTAGCGGTTGAGCAGCTCGATGCTGAACCGGTCGTCGACGGCGCGGTAGTAGTCGAGGCAGCCGTACAGACCCTCGACGTGATCGGCCGGGACGAGGTTCAGGAAGTTCTCGTCGAAGTACGTGCAGACGATGTGGCCGCCGCGCCGGGTGAAGCCGGCACGGTGCAGCTGCTCGAGGAACGGTGTGAGCCCCGGAGGGACGATCGTGTTGAACACGATCTCCGCACCCGTCGACATGATGTCGTCGACGATCCGCTCGTAGTCCGTGTGATCGAGCGGGAAGTACTCCTCGCCGACGACCTCACCGCCCGCGGCGCTGACGACCTCCCGCACCTTCTTGTTCAAGGTGTGCGGCCAGATGTAGTCGGCCGACGGCATGTAGATCTTCTTCGCCCCTGTCTCCTGCATCAGCCAGGGGAAGAAGGGCTCGATCTGCTGGGCCGGCACAGGACCCGTGCAGAAGATCAGAGGGTGGCACTCCTGACCCTCGTACTGCTCCGGGTAGAGGTAGAGCGTCTCGGCTCGATCCACCACCGGTCGCTTGATGGCCTGACGGGTCGAGCTGTAGATGCCGCCCACGACGACGTCGACGGCGGCCCGCTCCACGAGCCTCGTCGCCACCGCCTCCGCCACGTCGTCGTCGGTGGCGCTGTCCTCGATGAAGAGCTCGACCGGACGGCCGAGCAGGCCGCCACGGGCGTTGATGTCATCGATCACCATCTTGGCGACGTTGACGTTGGCGATCCCCATGAAGGAGAGGGCGCCGGTCTGATCGGTGACGATGCCGACCCGGGCCGGTCGGTTGAGTGAGGTGGTCATCGGGCCGCCCCCCTCACGCGCCGTAGGTGCCGAGCAGCAGGGCTGCCTCGGGCTTGCCCAGATGTCCGGCCTCCTTGAGGATCGGCGGCACCTCGGGGTCGGACACGAACTTCGACCACCCCTCGGCGTCCCAGTCGAACAGCGCCCAGATGCGGTTCTCTTCGGTCGGGTCGCGGAAAACCGTTGCACCCTTGGAACCGTGCAGGGCGCGCTTGTCGGCGCCCTTCGTGCCGAACACCTCCAGGAACCGGTCGACGTTCTCCACGGATGTCGTTGCCAGGATCATGACTGCTCCCCTTCGCTTCGGATCCGCTGTGGATCTCGGTAGCGCCGACCGGTCGGCCGGCATGGGAGTCATTGTCCGGATCAGCCGCGAGCGCGGCATCGGTAGATGTACCTATTTGTCGACCACGTCGTGCTTGACGGCCCAGCGCGTCGCCTCGGCCCGATTGGAGACGCCGAGCTTCGTGTAGATGTGCTGGACGTGGTGCTCGGCGGTGCGGGTCGAGATGAACAGTTGCGTGGAGATCTCGCCGGCGCTCCTGCCGTCGGCCACGAGACGGAGGACCTCGATCTCCCGCCGGCTCAAGCCCCCGGGTCGGGCTGGGTGGGCCTGCGGGCCCGGGTCGCGGCGGGCGGCGTCGATCTGTTGCGCGGCGTAGACGGCCGCACCGTCGAGATCGAGGGCCGCCCCCGCCGCCAGCAGCTCGGCCGCCCGCTGCTCACCCAAGGCGTCGCTGACGCGAACGCCCAGGGGGCCGAGCTCGGGAACGTGGTTGACGGCCGATGGCTCACGTGAAAGCGCACCGAGGAGCATCGCCGCCGGCGCCAGCCGCTCGAGCCGTTCGAACAACGCCGGCACGCTGGCCAGCGTGATGATGAGCTGCGGGACGTTGCCGACTCGACGGAACGCCGTGATCGCCCCGGCGAACAGCTGGAGCGCCGTCTCGGGCTCGCCATCCGAGGAATGCAGGCGGGCCGCATCGCGGGCGAGGAAGCCCTCGAAGAACAGGACGCGATGCTCCCGCACGACGGCGATGCCCTCGTCCCAGGCGGCGAACGCCCGGCGCACGTCGGCCTTGGAAAACGCCATCCCCGCGATCCAGAGCGCGTAGGAGATCCAGTACGGGTTGCCGAGCGACCTGGCGGCGGCGACGGCTGATTCGGTGAGCCCGAGCGCTTCCTCGATCCGGCCGTCGGACTGGAGTCCGTCGACGTAGGAGGCCAAGCCGTAGCCCCGATCGCTCCCGTACGCGTGCGCCACGGCGCCGGTGAGCTCGATGTAGCGATCGAGGTGGCCGCAGTACACCTCGCCCAGGGCCTCGACGAACGAGGCATAGCCGGGCTCGCAAGCGTCGTATCGGGGATCGATCTCCAGCTCGGTGGCCCGGTGGGCGCTGGCCCGTGCGGCCTCGGCCCGTCCGGCGAAGCAGGCGTAGCCGGCGGCCGTGTACAGGCGGGGGAGGCGGTGGACATCTCGAGCGGTGGCCGACTCGAGCAGCTCCTCTGCCCAGGCCAGCGTCTCGAACAGCTGCACCGAGAAGCCCATCAGGGCTGCATGGGCGACGATGTCGGTGGCGACCTCCAGGTCACCTCGTCGTGCGCTCCACCGGTAACCGGACCGCAGGTTGCCCAGCTCCGTCTCCACCCAGTCGACGGCATCGCGCCACCCTGGCCCGTTCCAGCCCCCCCAACGGGTTGCGGACTCCCGGGCGAAGTACTCGGCGTGCCGGTCACGGGTCACCTCGAGCTCGCCGGTCTCGGCCAAGCGGTCCTCGGCAAACTGACGGATTGTCTCGAAGATGCCGTAGCGGGTGCGGACGGCGGTGAAGTCGGCGACAAGGAGCGACTTGCGCACCAGCGAGTCGAGATGCCGCAACACTTCCACCTCGTCGGCCCCATCGACCACGGCGCAGATGCTCGCCAGGTCGAAGCCGCCGGCGAAGACCGAGGCCGGCCGGAGCAGCGCCTGCTCGCCGTCGGTCAAGAGGTCGTACGACCACTCGACGGCGTGCCGGAGCGTGAGCTGCCGCTCCGGCCCCGGCCCGGAGCCCTGCAAGAGGCGGAAGCGTTCAGCCAGCCGATCCCGGACCTCGACGGCGCTCATGGCGGCCATCCGCGCGGCGGCCAACTCGATGCCGAGCGGTAGCCCATCGAGGACCTCGCAGATCTCGATCACCGCCGTCCCGGTGGCGGGCTCGGAGAGCCCGAAGTTGGGCCGGACGGATCGGGCTCGATCGACGAACAGCGTGACGGCGTCGGACGTCGTGCCCCCGTCGAGAGCGAGCGGTTCCACCGCGACCACCGACTCCTCGACCACCCCGAGGGCTTCACGCGAGGTGGCGAGGATCTTCACCCCGCGGGCCCGACCGAGGATCGTCTCGATGGCCGAACGGGCGCCGGCCAGCACGTGCTCGCAGTTGTCGATCACCAGCAGGAGTTGCCGACCTTTGAGCGCCTCGGCCACGGTGTCGATGACGGCGGCCACCGTCTCCGGGTCGGAGAGCCCGAAGTCGGGCCGTGCGCTGCGGGCCCGGTCGACGAACAGGGTGACCGCA
>DASXLH010000175.1:0-5554 GCA_036496335.1 Acidimicrobiales bacterium | reverse complement strand
CGCATCCGAAACTTCGACAGTGATTCTCTGAAGGTGAACGATGCCGTCGGCAATCCCATTGAGATAGCCGCGGTCATCAATTGGCAGGTACGGGACACGGCGCAGGCGTTGTTCGACGTCGAGGACTACATCGTGTTCGTGAGCATCCAAGCGGAAACAGCCGTCCGCCATGTGGCCAGTGAGTACCCGTACGACGCCTACGACGAGGACCGGGCGTCGCTGCGCGCCAACGCTGACGAGGTGATGGCCACCTTGCAGAGCGAGCTGCAGCAACGCCTGAACGCCGCTGGCGTCACCGTGATCGACACACGCCTTCGCCGGTTGGCCTACGCACCCGAGATAGCCGGGGAGATGCTCCGGCGCCAGCAGGCATCCTCGGTCGTCTCGGCTCGCAAGCGCATCGTGGAGGGCGCCATCGGGATGGTCGACGATGCCCTGCAATCACTCGAGTCGCTGGGGATCGTCGAACTCGACGCCCACGCCCGCGCCACCCTCGTCTCGAATCTGCTCGTGGTGCTCGTCAGCGACCGGGGCGCACAGCCTGTCGTGAACAGCAGCGCGATGTCTTGACCGGGTGGGCGATCGTTCGTCGCCGGGGACCAGCCGAGCCGGCCGAGCTCCGCCGTCGACGCGACCGACGTGGGCCCCTACCGACCCTGTCGGCCCTCCTGCTCGTGGACGCCCTGGCTGAATCCGGCACCATGAGGACTCGCACCGGCCGAGCGCCCCTCGACTCGGCGGTGCTGCGGAAGGGATCGGTCGATCTGGCGGTGGACATCGGCGCCGCCGCGTTCTGGCAGCTGCGGACCGACGGAAGGGTGCTGCTCGACGTGCCGACGACCAGATCCCTTCGGAAGAAGATGTTCGAGGTGCATCTGCGGCGTCCCGGTGAAGCGCCGGGTTTGGCCGGGGACCTGCTGCGGTCCCTCGAGGGCAAGGGAACAACCAGCATGATCCAGCTGCTCGGACACTGGAAGCGTGGCCAAGGGCGTGGGGCGATGCCCGTCGCCCTGACAAGACGCTGTGTGGACGAGCTCGAAGCTCGAGGCGCCGTCGTCAAGCATGGCCCCCAGCTCACCGCCGCCACCGTCGACTTTGCCTCCCTACGCGACGCCGCCAGGGCGGCATCCGTGCAGTGGCGCCAGTTCCAGGCCGATCCCACCGAGGTCGTCACCGCCATCCGAAGGAATTGCGAGCTGGCCATACGAGCTACGGACGGCGGCGAATAGCCACTTCACGGCGACCGTTTCGGGTTCGTCGCGAATCGGATCGCGGGACCAGGTCCGCCGTCTGACGTCGGGCCTGGTGGTCTCCGTCGGCTGGCTGTTGCGGATGAGCGGAGGCGCTCAGGGAGAAGCCCGTTCTGTTCGACCCGAGCGGCGCACCCTCGCGCCCGTGAACAACCGGCGAGCCAGATCACATCTTCTCTTGAGAAGAAGAGCGGGTGACGGGAATCGAACCCGCGTTCTCAGCTTGGGAAGCTGATGTTCTGCCGCTGAACTACACCCGCAGCGGAGCTTCGGTCGGACGGACTGGCTGGGCCGCCGGCCCGAATCTCGGCCGAGACAGTACACACGCCGTCGTCGCCAGCCACAGGGCGAGGCCCGTCACCTGGCCCGCCGGACGAGGGCAGTGCCACCACTAGGGTTCCGCCCCGTGATCCTGTCCGATCGCACCATCCGGGCCGAGCTCGAGTCCGGGCGCATCATCATCGAGCCGCTCGGCGAGGGGTGCATCCAGCCGTCCTCGGTCGATCTGCACGTCGACCGCCTGTTCCGGGTGTTCCGCAACCACACCATGGGCCACATCGACGTCAAGGAAGACCTCGAGGAGCTCACCGAGCTGGTCGAGATCGGCGAGGACGACGCCTTCATGCTCCACCCCGGCGAGTTTGTGCTGGGCTCGACCTTGGAGCGGGTGGCGCTGCCCGACGACCTAGTGGCCCGGCTCGAGGGGAAGTCGAGCCTCGGTCGCCTCGGCCTGTTGATCCACTCCACGGCCGGCTTCGTGGACGCCGGCTGGGACGGTCACCTCACGCTGGAGTTGTCGAACGTCGCCAACCTGCCGATCACCCTCTACCCGGGCATGAAGATCGGCCAGATCAGCTTCCTGCAGATGACCACGCCGGCGGATCAGCCCTACGGCACGGGCGCCCTGGGTTCCAAGTACAAGGGCCAGCGGGGCCCGACACCGAGCCGGTACTTCGAGAACTTCGGTCCCCGTTCGCACTGAGCCGACCCCGAAAGAGGGGACGGGGGCCTTGGCCGATCAGCCCAGGAACTCCTCGGTGACCCAGTAGCGGCCGTTCTGCAGCACGACGCCCACCGCGAACCGGGTGAAGCGGGCATCGAGGATGTTGGCGCGGTGCGGCGGGCTGGCTTCGAGCGCCGCGAAGGCGCCCTGCAGCGACGAGCTGACGGCCACGTTCTCGCCCAGGGTGTGCCAGCCGGCCGGCATGCCGCTCGACAGCGTCGAGTGGGAGAGGGCGCCGGCGTCGGCGATGTGGTGCGCCCAGGACACGGCCTTGCCGAGCATCGAGAGGTCCCAGGCCAGCGGCGCCACCCCGTTGGCCGCCCGGAGCTGGTTCACGCCGGTGTCGGCGGCGCTGACGGCGATGACCTGGCCGTTCCCTGCAGCCGGTGGGGGCGGCGGGCTCGTCGGTGCGGCCAGAGGTGCGGCGACCTTGACGGGAGCCTTGGGCAGGGTGGTGGTGGCCGGACGCGGTGCGGGCTTGGCGGCCGGGTAGGCCGGAGGGGGCGGAGCTGGCGCCGTCGTGGTGGTGGTGCTCGGCGGCGGATCCGGCGGGAGGACGCCGGTGAAGGGCACCGTCAGCGCCATCGGCGCGGACGCGGCCGCGGTCGTGGGGCAACTCGCACACGCCTTCGGCGTCGAGGTCGACCCGAAGATCAATGTCGTCAGCAACGCCAGGATCGCCAGCGCCGCTCGGTGACCGCCCACCAAGGCGCTATCGACCACCTGAAGTGATCACTTGAACACCGTATCGAACGCTTTGGACGGTTTGTTCCGTGACCGATGGCGGCCCGAGAACATCGGGAATGGAGGAGTGATCGGGACGGCGGGCGGGTCAGGGAGCGGCGAGGCCCTCGGCCTCGTCGCGGGCTGCAGCCAGTGCCCGGCCGTTGTCCAACGCCTCGACCAGATGGATCGAGATGTCGGCCACGCGGACCTCCGACTCGTCCTTCCCGGCGCCCTTCACCCCGTCGTCGAGCATGATGTAACAGAAGGGGCAGGCGGTGGCGACGCGGGTGGCGCCGGTGGCGATGGCCTCCCGGGCCCGGGCGTCGTTGACCTTGGTGCCGATGGTCTCTTCCATCCACATGCGGGCACCGCCGGCCCCGCAGCACATGCCGGCCGTGCCGCTCCGGGGCATCTCGACCACCTCGATGCCGGCGATGGCACCGACCACCTTCCGGGGGGCGAGGTAGACGTCGTTGTGCCGGCCGAGGTAGCAGGAGTCGTGATAGGTGATCCGCTCGTCGAGGCGGGCGTCGTGCAGGTCGAGCTTGCCCGTCTCGATCAGGAACTCGAGCAGCTGGGCGTGGTGGACGACCTCGTAGTTGCCACCCAGCTGCGGGTACTCGTTCAACAGCGTGTTGAAGCAGTGCGGGCACTGGGTGACGATCTTGCGGACGCCCATGCCGTTGAGCATCTCGACGTTCTGCATGGCCAACATCTGGAACAGGTACTCGTTGCCCGAGCGGCGGGCCGGGTCGCCGGTGCACATCTCCGACGGGCCGAGGATGGCGAAGTCGAGCCCGGCCTTCTGCATGAGCCGGGCCGTGGCCTGGGTGACCTTCTGGTTCTTGTCGTCGAACGATCCGGCGCAGCCCACCCAGTAGAGGTACTCGTGGTCGAAGGCGTCGCCGGGGTCGACGATGTCGACGTCATCGAGCTTGTCGGTCCAGGCGCCGCGGTCGGCCTGGTTCATGCCCCACGGGTTGGAGGCGTTCTCCATCGAGCGGTAGGCGTTGCCGAGCTCGGTCGGGAAGTTCGACTCCATGAGCGTCAGGTAGCGACGCATGTCGAGGATCTTGTCGAGGATCTCGATGTTGACCGGGCAGACCTCGTCGCAGGCCTTGCACGACGTACAGGCCCAGATCTCCTCGGGGGTGATGCGCTCGAACAGCGACGACGAAGTGATCGTGATCTCCGGGACGGTGCCGATGGGCGGGGACACCGCCGGGCTGCCGGAGGCGGCCATGACCTCGCCCACCTTGAGCACGATCTCGCGGGGGTCGAGCGGCTTGCCGGTGGCGTGGGCCGGGCAACGGCTGGTGCAGCGGCCGCACATGGTGCAGGCGTCCGTGTCGAGCAGCTGCTTCCAGGTGAGCTCCTCCACCACCGACGCACCGAACGTCTCGAGCTCGGTCTCCATGAGGTTGGGCATCGGCTTCATGGCGCCCTTGGGGCGCTCCCGATCCCGCAGGTACATGTTGAGCGGGCTGGTGAACATGTGCCGCAGCATCGTGATCGGCAGGATCACCAGGAAGGTGAAGAAGGCGACGACGTGCAGCAGCCAGAAGACCCGGTGCCAGTTCTCGAGCGCGGCGGGGGAGAGGTTGTCGACCAGGGCCGAGAGCGGGTAGCCGACGAAGCTCCACACCTCGTAGTCGGGTCGGCCGATGGCGGCGATGCGGAACGCCTCGGTGGCGAAGCCCGACAGGCCGATCACCAGGAAGGTGCCGAGGATCAGGGCGTGCTCGGGCTTGGTCTTGATCCGGATCCGGTAGACGCGCTGGACGTAGCGACGGAAGATGGCCCAGGCCACCCCGAAGGTGAACACCAGTCCAGCGGCGTCGCCCACGAAGGCGTACCCCTGGTACACCTGGCCGTGCAGGAACTTCATGCTCTCCGGCATCTGGTGGTCGACCTCGAGCACGGTGGTCACCCCGAGCAGGACCAGGAAGCCGAAGTAGATGCACGAGTGCATGAGGCCGGCGGCGCTGTCACGCAACAGGGTCCGCATGTAGACCCCGGCCCGGAAGTCCTTCAGGCGCTTCCCGATGGTCTCCCGGGACGAGGCCCGCCGGTCGGGCGTCCCCCGCTGCCAGTTGCGGATGCGCAGGGAGAAGGCGTAGGCGCCGTAGACGAGCAGGATCGGGGTCACGGTGTAGAAGGCGACGATCCAGGCGCCGGGAATGCCGCCGAACACCTCACGGCGGATGGGGGAGTCGTCCTGGAAGTCGAAGACGGCCCCGGTGATGCCGGAGATCACGGTGATCGTGGCGAAGGCGACGCCGATGACGATGGCCACCGCCTGGGGCGACACAGCCCGCCGGCGAGGCTCCTCGGCGTTGGCGCCGTCGTCGGAGCCGGGAGGTTCGTTGGCGGCGTGGTCGATCGTCGTGGCCATGCTGCGGGGACGTTACCCGGGCCCTTTCCCCTCGGACCCCTTCCCACCGGACGGTGGACGCGTCCCCGTCAGCTGTCCGCTTCGAGGTCCTGCAATCGGGTGGCCAGGTACCGAAGCAGCTTCCGTGCGAGGCCAGGAACCTCATCGAGCACGCCGAGGAACTCCCGCTGCCCCATCACG
>DASXLH010000174.1:0-2788 GCA_036496335.1 Acidimicrobiales bacterium | reverse complement strand
CGCCCCGAGCACGACCAGGGCGAGGATCGACCACCCGCTGAACGTGTCGCTCCCGCCCTCGTCGCTGCTGCCGCTGATCGTCGCCGGCGGGGTGGTCGAGGTCGGGCTCTCCTCGACCGTGGTGGTCGTCACCTGCTCCGTGGTCGTCGGGGCGGGAACCGTCGTCGTGGCGTCGGGCACCGTGGTGGTGCTGGTGTCATCCGCCGCACCCGCCCCCACGGCCCCGGCCAGGACGAGGGTCATGGCCGCGACGGACAGTCCAAGGCCGGTGGCAGCCCTCGACCGCCACGAACGTCCACGCCCGGCGGTGTTCGGCATCTCGTCCCCCTCGGTCGGCCCGGCCCAAACACTGGCCCGAACGGCCGGGAGGGTGCATCACCCATGCGGGGTGAGCCACCTCCGGCGATCCGGGAGCAGCCGATCGGAAGCGGGTGGCGACGCCGTTAGGGTCGTTTCCGTGAGCGAAGCGAACGACAGGAACCAAGGGATCATCGACGAGTTCCACGCCAACGCCGGCGTGGTCGGCGGGTTCTTCGAGGGCAAACCCATCCTCCTGTTGCACAACACCGGCGCCAAGTCCGGGGTCGAGCGCGTCAACCCGCTCATGTACAACACCGACGGCGACCGCCTGGTCATCTTCGCTTCCAAGGGCGGCGCCCCCGGCCACCCCGACTGGTACTTCAACCTGGTCGCCAACCCGTCGGCCGAGGTCGAGGTGGGCACCGAGCGCTTTCCCGTCAAGGCCACGGTCCTCACCGACGACGACGAGCGGGCCCGGCTCTGGGAGCGGCAGAAGGCCGACCATCCCCAGTTCGCCGACTACGAGGCCAAGACCGACCGGCAGATCCCGGTCATCATCCTCGAGCGCTCGTAGCATCCCGACCGGGATGCCGGAGCAACCGACGACCGGCGATCCGGGAGGCGAGGATCCGGAGCGAGTCGTCCGATCCCTGCTCGCCGCCATGAAGGGCGGCTCCGACGAGGCCTTCGCGGCGGCCACGGCCCATCTCGCCGAGCATGGCGAGTACTTCCCCAACGGCTGGCGCCGCCCCAGAACCGGGCGGTCGGCCGTGCTGGCCGAGCTCTGCGGCACCGGTGCCCACTACCACGACCTCGACATCGAGATCGTCACGTCCACCACCCAAGGGCAGCGCGTCGTGATGGAGCGGGTCGACCACTTCGTCATGGCCGGCAAACCGATCGACCTGCACGTGGTCGGCATCTTCGAGGTGGCCGACGGCCTCGTCACGAGCTGGCGCGACTACTACGACCGCCACGAGGTCGACGCCAAGCTCCGGTGAGGTGGGCCCTCGGACCGGCGGCGGCGGTCATGCCTGGCCGGCCCGGCGCGGATCTCGATCGGGATCGAGGTCCTCGGGCCGGTTGACGTTGCGCAGCCAGGCCGGATCGAGCCCGCCCACCTCGACGTGAGGCAGGCTGGCGATGACCCGGTGCACGGCCGGTTCGTCCGGGGCGATGATGTCGAGCGCCTCGACCCGCCAGGCGGCATGGAGGGGTTCGATCCGCCCGTCGAGGACCGGGACGGCCACGAGCGAGTCGGGGGCGGCGTGCAGGGCGGCGAGCACCGCTCCGATCCCGACCGCGGACGCGCCAGGCAGGTCGCACGCCAGCACCACGACGATCGACGCCCCGGACGCGGCGGCTCGTCCGAGCGCACCCAGGATCCCGCTCATGGGCCCACGACCCGCCAGTCCGGGGTCGGCGACCAGCTCGAGCCCGGGCAGGCCGGACCCGCCCACGCAGAAGACCGGCGAGAGCCCGGCCGACCTCAGGGCGTCGGCCACCCGCTCCCCCATCGCCCTCCCGTCGACGGGAAGCGTGGCCTTGTCACGTCCCATGCGGCGGCTGGCGCCGCCGGTGAGGACCGCGCCAGCCGCGGAGCGCGCGACGCCGGCGGCGGTGCTCACCACGAGCGGTCGGCCACGTCGAGCAGGCGCCCGAGGCCGCGGTCGGCGACGTCGCGGGCCTCGTCGATCGACACCCAACGGAGGGGGACCCCCTCGACCTCGGGCGGGACGTCGTCGGGGTGCTCGGTGGCCAGGAGGTAGCGGAGATCGCCGTGCTCGTGGGCGGGCTCGGTCGGTACGGCGTTGACCGACACGATCGTGACCTGGGCCAGCGTCGGTTGCGGACCCGGCCAGTGACGGAGATCGGTCAGGGCCGTCTCCTCTCTGGCCTCCCGCCGGGCGACCAGCCACGGGTCGGCCTCGCCGGGGTCGGCGTGCCCGCCGACCTGGAGCCAGAGCTGCTGCTTGGCGTGCCAGCGCAGCAGCACCCGGCGAGTGGCGGGGTGCAGCACGAGGGCGGAGGCGGTGATGTGCAGCGGCAGGGCCCGTGACCACGGATCGCCGTCGCCGCCGACCAGCCCGAGCAGACGCGCCAGGTCGCCGGCCTCCACCGGATCGGCGGGCACGTGCGCCCGGAGGGCGGCCTCGACCGCCGTCACGTGGCGGCGAGGACCCCGCCGAGCACCTGGTCGATCAGACGCTCCCCCATCGCCCGGTCGAGATCGCCGGTCTGGAACACCGTCCGGTAGAAGAACGGTCCGGTGACGGCATCGAGCAGGGTGTCAGCGTCGACCTCGCCGCCGATCTCGCCCCGAGCTCGCGCCCGCTCCACCGCCGCCAGTCCGGACGTGCGTCGCGACGCCATGTCGGCTTGGACCATCGCCATGAGCTCCGGGTTGCGAGTGGCTTCGGCCAGCAGGTCGGAGAGCATCCGCCCCGGGATGGTGTCGGCGAAGACGTTCATCAGCGAGATCCACAGG
>DASXLH010000173.1:0-2506 GCA_036496335.1 Acidimicrobiales bacterium | reverse complement strand
CGGTCTGGCCGTCTTCCTCCTGATCCGGCGGATGGCAGCCCACCGCAAGATCGTCGAGCGATGGGAGGGCGAGCGGGCGGTGGCGCTGGACGCGGCCCGCGACATGGCCCCCGTGTCGGAGGCGTCGGTGAGCACCTGGGCGTCACTCGACCGGGCGTCGCTCGAGACGGCGTGGCACTCGGAGGTCCTGAACCTCGACCACCTCCGAGAGCGCCTCCGGGTGGTGATCGCCACCGCGCCCGATGCCGGGCGGGCCGTCGGTGTCCAGAAGGTCAGCGACGCCGTCGATGCACTCCGGGCCTCCATCGACAACGAGCGCGCCCTCCTGGTGGGGGACGACGCCCTTCGACCCTCCGGGATGACGCCGGCCGTCAGCGACGCGCACGCCTCCCTCCGGGCCGCGCTGGCCGAAGCCCAGAAGCCGTAGAAAGTCCTAGGAGGAAGCGCCGCCGTCGAGCAGGGCGAGCCGGTCCCGGAGGAAGGCGACCAGCTCGGCGTCCGGGGCGCTGGCTGCGGTGACGGCTCCGAAGGGCGCGTTCCAGGCGTTCTCGGGGCCGGGTCGGGCCGAGGTCCAGGGCCCGACGTAGAGGTAGGGCTCCGGCGAGGTGGCGTCACCCGGTGAGGCGCCCACGTTGGCCCGGTCCTGCCACACGAAGGCGGCGTCGAAGTGCTCGGGCCAGAGGGTGATCAGTGCGCCATCGGCCACCGACTCCAGCACGCCCCAGCCCTTCCGGAAGAAGTCGAGGAGGGCGTCGAGCTCGTCGGGGTCGAGGGCGATCGGTGCGGCGGGATCGCCGACGGCCGGGGTGTCCTGGCCCACGCTGAACGGCGCGGCGAGGTCGACCCCGGCGAAGGCGGCGGCATCGGCCAGCGTGGTCACCGGTCGGTGCTCGCCGTCGGCGACGCGGTGCAGGCCGTCGAGGCGGAGCTCGTAGGCATCCGTACCGATGCCGTGCCCGGTCCACCGGAGGCCGATGTGCCCGGCGCGCCCGAAGCGCTCGCGGGAGACGACGTGGGCGCAGAGCCGGCGCACATCGCTCCTCGTCTTGACGTCGATCATCCAGGCATCCTTCGGCCGCCGAGCTTTCCGAGCGAAGCCTCGCAGCTCCCCGCATAGCCTCGGCGGCCATGGCAAACGAGCCCGGCACTCCGGTCAACATGAAGCCCCGCAGCTACGAGGTCACCCAGGGCGACCAGAAGGCGCCGGCCCGGGCCATGTTGCGGGCGATCGGCATGGGCGACGACGACTGGGACAAGCCGCAGGTGGCGGTGGCCTCGTCATGGAACGAGGTGACCCCCTGCAACATGCCCCTCGACCACCTGGCCAAGGTGGCCAAGGAGGGTGTCCGGGCCGCCGGCGGGTTCCCGATCGAGTTCACCACCATCGCCGTGTCCGACGGCATCTCGATGGGCCACGAGGGCATGCGGGCCTCGCTGGTGAGCCGGGAGATCATCGCCGACTCGGTCGAGGCCGTCATGCACGCCGAGCGACTCGACGCCCTGGTGTCGTTCGCCGGCTGCGACAAGAGCCTGCCGGGCATGCTCATGGCGTCGGCCCGGGTCAACCTGCCGTCGGTGTTCGTCTACGGCGGATCGATCATGCCGGGCCGGCACGACGGCAAGGCGATCGACATCGTCAGCGTCTTCGAGGCCGTGGGCGCGCTCGCCACCGGCAGCATCGACCGAGCCGAGCTCGAGGCCATCGAGCGTGCCGCCTGCCCCACCATCGGCTCCTGCGCCGGGATGTTCACCGCCAACACCATGGCGTCGATCGGCGAGGCCATCGGCATGTCGCTACCCGGGTCGGCCTCGGCGCCGGCTGTCGACGGCCGGCGTGACGACGTGGCCCGCATGTCGGGCGAGGCGGTGATCGGCCTGCTCGAGCGCAACATCCGGGCCCGGGACATCATGACCAAGGAGGCGTTCGAGAACGCCATCGCCGTCACCATGGCGCTCGGCGGCTCCACCAACGCCGTGCTGCACCTGCTGGCCATCGCCTACGAGGCCCGGGTCGAGCTGGAGCTCGACGACTTCAACAAGGTCGCCGCCCGCGTGCCGCACTTCGCCGACATGAAGCCCCACGGCCTGTTCCACATGGTCGACCTCGACCGCGTCGGCGGCGTGCCGGTGGTGCTCAAGCACCTGCTCGACAACGGCCTGCTCCACGGTGACTGCCTCACCGTCACCGGCAAGACCATGGCCGAGAACCTGGCCGAGATGGACATCCCGGAACCCGACGGCCAGGTCGTGCGGGGCCTGTCCAGCCCGCTGCACCCGGTGGGCGGCATCGCCGTGCTCACCGGCTCGCTGGCGCCGAAGGGCGCGGTGGTGAAGGTGGCCGGGATCGATTTCGATCGCTTCGAAGGGCCGGCCCGGGTCTTCGACGGCGAGGACGCTGCCATGGAGGTGATCCTGGCCGGCGGCATCAACGCCGGCGACGTGGTGGTCATCCGCTACGAGGGACCGAAGGGCGGTCCCGGGATGCGGGAGATGTTGGCGGTCACGG
>DASXLH010000172.1:0-5450 GCA_036496335.1 Acidimicrobiales bacterium | reverse complement strand
CGGGAGCCAACCCACCGTCACCGTCGCCCGCGGGGCCCTGGTCGTCGACCTGGCCGACAAGGCCGTCACCGTGGCGGTCGACGCTGACGAGCAGGAACGGGTTGCCTTCGCCCTGGCCGCAGGCGTGGTGACCCTCTCGCTCACCGGCTCGGCGTCGCCCTGAGTGGGAGCTCCGCCCCACCGTGGCGTCCAGCCGGAGCTGGTCGGCGACTCCCTCCCGCCCGGTCGCTAGCCTCCCCGGCCGTGCCCGTCGAGCCTGGACTGACCGCCGAGGTCGAGCTCACCGTCGGGGAGGGGGACACGGCCATCGCCATGCACTCAGGCGAGGTGCCCGTGCTGGCCACTCCCCGGGTCATCGCGCTGTGCGAGCAGGCCACCATGGCCGCCGTCGACGGGCGTCTCGGGCCGATGGAGACGACCGTCGGTCATGCGGTGCAGCTCGACCACGTCGCTCCCACCCGGGTCGGGGGTCGGGTCCGGGCCGAGGCCACGCTGCAGAAGGTGGCCGGTCGCCGCCTCACCTTCACCGTCACCGTCACCGACAACCGGGGCCTGGTGGCGGCCGGCAAGATCACCCGGGTGATCGTCGACACCGAACGGTTCATGGAGCGGGCCCACTGACCCCAGTCAGGCCTGCACTTCATCGACGCCGATCGGCGGGGCCACGGTCCCGTCGAGGAACCGGCCGACGACGGCGGCGAACTCGTCCGCCAGCTCGGCCTGCGGATGGTGGCCGGCCGGCGAGAGCACCACCAGCTCGGCGTCCGGAATGGTCTTCGCCAGGCGCAGGGAGCCGGGGAGCATGACGTCGTCCTCGTCGCCGACCACCACGAGCGTGGGAACGTCGAGGGCGGCGAGCTCGGGCAGGCGGCTTGGCGTGTCGAGAAGGCCCCGGGCCACCTCGGCGTACATGTCCGGCGAGCAGGCCAGGAAGCTGCCGTCCCGGTACACGTCCCAATCCGGGTGCAGGACCCGCAAGCGCTCGACCGACGAGGACGTCGTGACGACGGTGGCGCCCAGCGCCCGTTGAGCGTCGAGCAGGGCCGGCATGCCGCCCGCCCCCAGGATGGTGCAGGCCAGCTCGACCACGGCCCGGTTGACCGCCACCGGCCCGTCGGTGGTCCCCACGAGCACGAGAGCCGAGACCCGGCCCGGCGCGTCTAGGGCCAGGCGCTGCGCCACCATCCCACCCATCGAGTGGCCGACCACCGCGAAGCGCGACCAGCCCCGACAGTCGGCCAAGGCCACCAGGTCGGAGGCCATGGTCGCCAGGTCGTAGCCCGAGACCGGGCCCGGGCTGGCGCCGTGGCCCCGGAGATCGGGCATCACGACATGCCAGCCACGCTCGGCCAGCCGACCGGCTTGGCCCCAGAAGTCCTCCTTGGCCCCGGTGAAGCCGTGCACGGCGAGCAGCGGCCTGCCGCCCACCCCCACCTCGGTCGTCGCCAGCTCGACGGTGGCGCCGTCGGCGGGAGCGCTCCGGCCGTCTCCGCTCCCCGGGTGCGACGGCATCGAACCCTGAGGGTAGGACCGTACGCTGACCCGGCGCTGTCACCGATCGAGAGGAGCCCAGGTGGGGGACCGCCATACCAAGCTCCTGGCGCTGCGCATCGCCGCCAGCCTGGTGATGCTGGCGGTGCTCATCCCCCGCATCCACCTCTCGTCGCTGGTCCCGGCCTGGAGCCCGTCCGTGGGCCTGTGGCTGGTCGCCGCCGCGGTGGCGACGGCCTTCGGCATGTTCCTCGCCGTCGTGCGCTGGCGGACCGTGCTCGTCGGGATCGACTTCGGTGGCGACCCGGCCGATCGGGCCTCGACGGACGGCCCCGACGGCGCCGCTGACGAGCCCGCCGACACGGCATCCGAGGTCGATCTCCGCCTCCGCACCCTCGGTCGGCACTACATGGCCGGCCTGTTCGTCGGGAACTTCCTGCCCTCCACCATCGGGGGCGACGTGGTGCGGGTCCGCCGGCTCTCGGCCGGCAACGGCCTGACGGCCGAGAGCTTCGCCTCGGTCGTGTTGGAGCGGCTCACCGGCTGGGTGGTCCTGCCCTTCATCATCCTTGTCTCGTTCGCGGTGAACCCAGGCCTGCGGGAGCTGGGACACGCCTCGGCCCTGGCCACGGCCGTGGGGCTGGTGACCCTGATGGTGCTGGTCGGGTTCCTGGTCGCCGTCGGCCACCCCCGTCTGGGCGGAAGGCTCACCGGCGGCGCCGGCTGGCGGAGCTTCGCCGCCGCCGTGCACCTGGGCCTCGACCGGCTCCGCCACCGACCGGGAGCGGCGATCGCCATGCTCACGACCGCCTTCGCCTACCAGCTGGCGGTGGTCCTGGTGGCCTTCTTCGCCGCCCGGGCCCTCGGCCTGCGCGCCGTCGGCATCACGGCCTGCCTGGCCTTCTTCCCGGCCGTCGCCATCGTGCAGGTCCTGCCGGTCACGCTGGGCGGCCTCGGAGCCCGGGAATGGGCGCTGGTGCTGTTCCTTCATCCCCTCGGCGTGCCGACCGGGCGGGCGGTGGCACTCGGCTTGGTGGTCTACGGCCTTAACCTGCTGGTCAGCTTCGTCGGCGCTCCGTCGTTCGCCCTCGGTGGGCCGAAGCGCTCGACCCGCGAGCTGTCAGGCGACAGGACGTGACGGAACCCTCCCCCTCCCCCTCCCCCATGACCGAGACCGCCCACCCGGACCTGTCCGGGACGGAGGGCGCGCCGGCCGCGGCCGGTTCCCCGGCCTGGGACGGTGCCGCCGAGGTCGAGGCGGCCCGCCCCTCGGCCCGCGACCTCGGTCTGCGGTGGTGGCGGGAGCTTCTCTACGTGCTCGCCTTCTACGGCGTCTATTCCGTCATCCGAAACCAGTTCGGCTCGGCGGCGGTGTCCGATGTGACGGCCCTGCGCCACGCCCGGGACGTCATCCGGATCGAGCGCGACCTCGCCATCTTCCGGGAGCAGACCATCCAGGGTTGGTTCCTGGGCTGGAAGGCCTTCATCCAGTTCTGGAACCTCTTCTACGGCACGTTCCACTTCGTCGTGACGGCCTTCGCCCTGATCTGGCTGTTCGTCAAGTTCCCCGAGCGCTACGTGCGCTGGCGCACGACGCTGGCCGTCACCACCGCGCTGGCCCTCATCGGCTTCGCCACCTTCCCGCTGCTGCCACCCCGGCTCCTGCCGCCCAGCTACGGCTTCGTCGACACCCTGCAGGCGTACCACGGCCTGTGGTCCTTCGACAGTGGCGCCATGTCGAAGGTCTCGAACCAGTACGCGGCCATGCCGAGCCTGCACTTCGCCGGGTCGACCTGGTCGGCCTGCGTGCTGGTACCCACCATCAAGCGGCGATGGCTCCAGGGGATCGTGATCCTGTACCCGGTCCTGACCCTCTACGCCATCGTCGTCACCGGCAACCACTACTTCCTCGACGCCATGGGCGGCGCGCTCATCCTCGGCCTCGGCTACCTCGCGGGGCGGTGGTGGAGCGAGCGGCGGTAGCGTCCTCTCGATGCCCCTCCTGGAGCGGATCAGCGAGCCGGCCGACCTCCGGCAGCTGACCTACGCCGAGCTCGACGAGCTGGCCGTCGAGATCAGGGAGTTCATCGTGCAGGCGGTGGCGTCGTCGCCGGCCGGCGGGCACCTGGGTTCCAACCTGGGCGCCGTCGAGCTCACGCTGGCGCTGCACCGGGTGTTCGACTCGCCGCGCGACATCCTCCTGTGGGACACCGGCCACCAGGCCTACGTGCACAAGCTGGTGACCGGCCGCCGCCCCGGCTTCGCCCAGCTGCGCCAGGCCGGTGGGCTGTCCGGGTACCCGAACCGCCTCGAGTCCGAGCACGACTGGATCGAGAACAGCCACGCCTCGACGGTGCTCAGCTACGCCCACGGCCTGGCCACGGCCGCCGAGCTCAAGGGTCTCGACCGCCGGGTGGTGGCCGTGATCGGCGATGGCTCGATGACCGGCGGCATGGCCTACGAGGGCCTCAACAACCTCGGGCACAGCGGTCGGCGGGTGGTCGTCGTCCTCAACGACAACGGCCGCTCCTACGCCCCCACGTCCACCAAGCTCAGCGAGAGCCTGGCCCGCCTCCGGGTCGACCCTCGCTTCGTTCGGAACCGGGCCCGCCTCGCCAGCCTCATCTCCTCGATGCCCTTCGGGCACCGCATCAACCGGGGGATCCTCTCGGCCGAGGCCGCCGTGCGCGAGATGTGGGAGCCGCCGGCCTTCTTCGAGCAGCTCGGGGTGCGCTACATCGGCCCCCTCGACGGGCACGACATCGAGGGCCTCGAGTCGGCGCTGGCCAACGCCGCCAACTTCGACGGACCGATCGTCGTCCACGTCTTCACCCAGAAGGGCCGGGGATACGGGCCGGCGGAGATGGACGAGGAGAAGAACCTCCACGACATCTCCGGTGTGCTCGACGCCGCCACCGGCCTGGTGGTGCGCTCGACCGCCCCCAGCTACACCGCCGCCTTCACCGAGGCGCTGCTGACCGCGGCCGACGCCGATCCGCGCATCGTGGCCATCACCGCCGCCATGCCGGGCTCCACCGGCCTGATCCCCTTCCAGGAGCGCTACCCGGATCGGTTCCTCGACGTCGGCATCGCCGAGCAGCACGCCGTGACCTCGGCCACCGGCATGGCCATGCTCGGCCTCCGGCCGGTGGTGGCCATCTACTCCACCTTCCTCACCCGAGCCTTCGACCAGGTCACCTACGACGCCGGCCTGCACGGCCAACCGGTCCTGTTCTGCATCGACCGGGCCGGCATCACCGGCGACGACGGCGCCAGCCATCACGGGGTGTTCGACATGGCCCTGCTCACGAAGGTGCCCGGGCTCACCATGTTCGCCCCGTCGTCGGCCCAAGAGCTGGCCGTGATGTTCCGTGACGCGCTGGCCATCGAAGGAGGCCCCGTCGCCATCCGCTGGCCCCGGACGGCTGCGCCTCAGGCCGGTCCAGGCGAGGTCGGCGCGGGGTTGTCGGCCCGGGAGGTCCGCTCCGGCAGCGGCGAGGTGTGCCTCCTGGCGGTGGGCAAGATGCTGGCTGCAACCGAGGAGGCCGCCGCCCTCATGGAGGCCGAGGGCGTCCACGCCACCGTGTGGGACGTACGGGTGGTCAAGCCCCTCGACCAGCGGATGCTGGCGGCGGCGGCCGAGCACCGGCTGGTGGTCACCGTCGAGGACGGGATCATCCCGGGCGGGGTGGGTTCGCAGATCGTCGACGGCATGGCCTCGCTCGACGAGTCGCGCCAGTCGCCACCGGCCCTGACCCTCGGCATCCCCTCGATGTTCCTCCCCCACGGCAAGGCCGACCAGATCCTGGCCTCGCTCGGGCTCGACGGCCCGGGCGTGGCGGCCGCCACCATGAAGGCGCTGGCCGCGGCTCGAACCACCAACTGACGGTCGGCCTACTTGGCCGCCGCTTCGTAGAAGGGGTTCTCGCCGGAGGCGTGGTCGGTGACGTCGACCACCT
>DASXLH010000171.1:0-15894 GCA_036496335.1 Acidimicrobiales bacterium | reverse complement strand
CTGGACCGTGCCGCCAAGGGTGGCGTTGGTCACCAGTGTGCTTTCGTCGAGGGACCGGGCGTTGAAGCAGATGGGGCAGACCAGCAGCGCCCCGCCGGCCGCGTCGTAGCGCTTCATCAGCTCGGCGATCGGGGGGCAGCCTTCGCAGGCCATCCCGGTGGCGACGCCTTCAGTAGCGAGGCGCACCGCTTCCTTGGTGAGGAACATCATCGTGCTGCGGCCGGATTCGGCCGCACCGACCGCCACCAGCAGGGCGACGGTGACCTTCTCGGGATCCTCGAGCCCGGTGGTCAGGCTGACGGCGGCTCGGTTCATCCGATCAGCTCGGCGGTGACGGGATCGATGACCGAGCGGACCTCGAGGACGGCGTCGACCGGGAAGCCCCCGCACCGGCCGTGCTCGCGGATGATCTCCTCGTTGGCGGCCACGTAGACGCAGGTGATCTTGTCGTCGCTCACGTAGCTGTGAACCCATTGGATGTCAGGACCGAGGTCGCGCAGGACCTGGTTGGAGGTCTCGGCGATGGCAGCCAGGGCTGGCTGGTCCATCTGCCCGGCCCCCGGCACGGTCCGCTCGATCATGTACTTGGGCATGGCACCTTCTCCTTGTAGGAGAGCCCGATGTGGCTCTACGGACGAACCTACGAAGGCGACCCCGGCCCGTCATGAGGCGTTCACCCCCCCTCGGGCATGAGATGTCGGAGGTATGGTCCGACCGTGTCGGACTCCGGCGTGCGACTGAGCGAGCTGATGCTCTCGCTCTCGCTGGCCACCGACCTCGGCTTCGGACAGCCCGCCGAGCACATGCTGCGAGCGGCGCGGATCAGCATGCGGCTGGGTGACCGGCTCGGGCTCGACACCACGGAGCTGGCCACCCTGTACGACGTCAGCCTCCTCACCTATGTCGGCTGTCCCGTCTATGGGAACGAGGCGTCGACGCTGTTCGGGGACGACATCGACTTCCGGGCCAACGCTGTCGAGGTCGACCTGGCCGGGTTCCCCGCCATGGTCTTCATGCTGCGACGAGCCGGTTCGGGGACCTCCGCCTTCAATCGCGCCCGCCAGGCTGCCCGCCTCATGGCCACGCGGGGACGCCCGATGGTCGAGCAGATGGCGAACCACTGCTCGGCCGCGGGTGAGCTGGCCGATCGGCTCGGACTCGGGGCCGACGTGCGGGCCGGGGTCGAGCAGTCCTACGCCCGGTGGGACGGTCAGGGCGTCCCATCGGGCATGGCCGGCGACGCCCTCGCCCTCTCGGCCCGGATCTCGCACGTGGCCGAAGCCTGCGAGGTCTTCCAGCGCAACGCTGGCCTCGACGAGGCGGTGGCCATGGTCCGCTCGAGGAGCGGCACCCACTTCGATCCGTCCATCGTCTCGGCCGTGCTGCGCGACCCGGAGAGGCTCTTCGACGCCATCGACGACGACACCGTCGACGAGATGCTCGACTCGGAGCCGGTGGAGCGGCCGGCCTTGACCGACGACGAGCTCGATGACGTGCTCGCCGCCATCGGCGACTTCTGCGACCTCCGTTGCCCGTACTTCGCCGGGCACGCCCGGGGCACGGCCCAGCTGGTGGGCGGTGCGCTCGAGCAGCTCGGCCTGCCATCCGAGACGGTCCGGTTGGCGAGGCGCGCCGCGCTGGTCCACGACGTCGGCCGGTTCGGCGTTCCGGGCTACGTGTGGGACAAGGCCGGACCGCTCACCAGTGGCGACCGTGAGCGGATGCGGATGCACGTGTACTACGTGGAGCGGATCTTCAGCCGACCCGAGCCCCTGCGCCGGGTCGGCCTGCTGGCCGCCACCCATCACGAACGAGTGGACGGGTCGGGCTACCACCGGGGGATCGGCGGGGCCATGCTCGCCCTACCGGCCCGGGTCCTCGCCGCCGCCGACGCCTACCACGCGATGACCCAGCCTCGTCCGCATCGAGCGGCACTGACCGACGCGGACGCAGCCCGCGAGCTGCGACGAGAGGCGGACGAGGGCCGCCTCGACCCGGCCGCCGTCGACGTGGTGCTCGCCACCGCCGGCCATGGGGCCGGCCGGACGCGGGCCGGCGGACCGGCCGGACTGACCACCCGGGAGGCGGACGTGCTCTCCCTTCTGGCTCAGGGCCTCCCCAACAAGGGGATCGCCCGGCAGCTCGGGATCAGCCCGAAGACCGTGGGCAACCACGTCGAGCGCATCTACACGAAGCTCGGCGTGTCGAACCGGGCCGCCGCCGCCATGCGCGCCATGGAGCACGGCCTGGTGGCGTCACCCGGGACCATCGAGGTGGGCTGAGTCCGCACCAACCCGAACCCGGGTTCGCATCCGATCGCTCAGGCCGCTCGCACGATCCACGCCAACCCGTCGGCCACGGCCTGGTCGACGGCGCCGCCCAGGAAGTGGTCGGCGCCGGACAGCTCGATCACGGTGGTTGCGGTCCACCCGGCCACGGCCTCGCGCACCTGAGCCGGCGCCGAGAACTGGTCCAAGGCTGGAACGGCCAGCCGCTTGGGCCGCGGGTCGTCCCCGATCGTCGCGGTCCGGAGCCCGGCAGCCGGCGGTGCCAAGAGGTACCAGCCGGCCACGCGATCGTCGTCGATGCTGGCGGCCATGCCGGCGCCGAACGAGTAGCCGGCCAGGATCACGGGCACCGACGGCCGGTCGGTGAAGGCTGACTCGATGGCATCGAGGGCGACGCGGCGTGCCTCGCCGAGATCGCCGGAGGAGAAGTCGAAGCGGACGGCGGTCACCCCGGCAGGTGGCAGCCGTCGGAAGAGGCCGTCGACGAACGGGTGGAAGCGGTCGCCCCCGAACTGCGGGTGGGGGTGCAGCAGCACCGCCACCGCTCGAGCTTCATCCGCCGAGTTGGTCTCGAGCTCCACGCCAGGAGTCTGTCGGCTCGGACGGGCTCATGACCTCAGGGTCGCAGGCCCCGGTCCACAGGGCCCAGGCGGCCTCCCGGCCGTAGGGGCAGTGCAGGCAGCCGGAACGGCAGCAACGTCCCTGGGCGTGATGGTCCCGCAGGAGGTCCTCGAGGTGCGCCATGAGCCGGAGCGCTTCGTCCTCGTCGGGAGCCGCGGCCATCCCGGGTGCTATCGGCCGGTCCACGTCCCTGGTGTAGCCGCGACGAGCTGGTTCACCAGGAGTCGAGGGGTTGGGGACTGATGTGGATGAGCTTCTCGTGACGGGCACCGGTGCCTTCGATGAGGAACTGCTGTCGCTGGGTCCAGCGGTGGAAGTACTGCACCAGCAGGGCGTCGAGATCGGGAGAGGCGGTCAGCACGAACGCTTCCAGGGCCGCCTCCGCGGTGGCGAGGTCGGGCTGGCGCTTCCCGATGATCTCGGAGATCTCCTGCACCGCCAAAACCTCGAGCTCACGGCCGAAGGCGTGCACGTGCTCGGCGAACCGGGTGACGGCGCGGGCCTGCTCGGCGTTGGCGCCGTCCAGGACGCCTCCGGCGGGCCACTCGTCGAGGACGGCCATCAGGTTCTTGTAGGCGGCCTGCCAATAGGAGGAGGACGACCCTTCGCCGGGCCGGTCGACGACCGCCAGGGGCGCCCCGACGACCTGGGCGATCGCCTCCAGCCCCCAGCGTCCGCAGCCGACCAGCCAGGTGAGGTACTCCAGCCAGCTGTCTCCCGGCGCCGGGTTGCGCACCGAGTCCTCCCATTGGAACGGCGTCATCAGCGACCAGCCGGCGGTGTGGAACTCGACCGCGTCCTTGTCGATCTGGTCGCCGGTGGCGGCTTCGTACTTGCGGGCGATCCGACGGATGTCGCCGAGCGGCTCCTCGCAGTCGCGACTCCGCATCGCCGCGAACTCGGCGACCGGGTCGCCGACGTAGGCCGCCTCGAAGTCGATGAGCCCGGTCAGCGTCCGGTCCTCGTACAGGAACTGGGCGGCGTCGGCCTGGATCAGGGCCCGCTGGTCCCGGCCGGCGGGAACGTTGCGCTGCAGCCAGCGCCACATGAACTCGATCATCGGACTGGGTGCCGACTTGGCGCTGCGGTAGTTGGCCTCGCCCGTGCGGTACATGTTGAGGGCGGCGGCGCGGTTGTCGGCCGGCACCGGCAGGCCGATGGCCCCGAACTCGGCGACATCGATCAGATGCATGCGCCGCATGGCCTCGATGTACTGATCGAGGACGGCGTCGCGCTCTGCGTCGTCGACGGCGGTCGCCAGGTTGACCCGGCCCGGCAGGCGGTCCATGACGATGGCGGCTGGATCGTCGATCATCCCGTGGATGGCCGGCACCGGCACCCCGTGCTTCAGCAGCACCCGGTTGACATCGGCCTCCTGGGCGAGGGTGATCATCTCCCGGAAGTTGCCGCCCCGCTCCCCCCGCACGTAGTAGCGACGCACGCCACCGTCCTGCGACACGTCGGCGAACCAGGCGGCCCGCCAACGATCCTGGCGCTCGAAGGCGACGACGGTGCCGCCCAGCTCACGCTCCAGCCAGGCCCGAACCTTGTCGTCGGCGTCCACCTGGCTAGACCTCGGTGACGGCCGGGAGGCCGGCTTCGGTGTTGAGCAGCCCGACGAACCAGCCTGGCGTGGCACCCAGGTAGAGGGCGTTGCACATGACCGCGTACAGGGCGGCCTCGGCGTCGTGGTTGATCAGCGCCACGAAGGCGGCCATCCCGGCCGCCTCCATGCCGAAGGTCAGGATGGAGCTCCAGCGGATGGTCTCCTCCCAGTACTGCTCGGTCCAGACGTCCTGCGAGTCGCCGCCCCAGGTCTGGTTGCCAAAGGCCACCGAGGCCTTCCAGATGTCCCGGAGATCGGCCTCGTCCTCCTGACCGGTGAGGATCTGCTCGTAGGCGTCCGGATCGCCCGTGACGGCCCGCTCGAAGGCGGAACGCCACTCCTTGAGGTAACGGGGGATCGGCAGGTCGTAGTCGACCCGGAGGAAGTCACGTCCGTTGATCCGGACGGCCCCCGGCTTGGCCGGCCGGTGGGGACGGCGCTGGCCGATGGGCGGGTCCTCGGTCTTCACCACCTGGACGCCGGCGTTGTAGCCGACGCCGTGGATGGGGCCCGACGTCCCCGCCTCCCGCAGGATCGACGGAAGGAGAGCGAGGCACTGCTCGCCGCCGCCCCGCACGGCCTCCATCCGCTGCGTCATGAGCGGGATGATGCCTTGCTGCACATCGGTGAAAGGCGGCTTGGGCGCCATGTCGCCCATGCTGGCGATCACCGGAGGCATGCCCCAGTGCTCCCGCAGCTCCATCCCGCCCCAGCAGCTGGTGGCGTAGATCGCCCAGGCCTGCTCGCCGATCTCGTCGGCCGTTCCCTTCCCCTCCATGATCGGGCCGGACAGCCGGTCGGTCATCCAGCCGTTCAGCCCCGTCCAGTAGGCCTGGGGCGTCGACAGCGACACCGTGGCCGTGTACTCCGACACCAGCTCGTCCATCAGGTCCGGACCTGCCGGCATGACCGCCGCCAGGTCGGGACCGAGAGGCGGCGCGCCGCCCTCCACATGGAGCCTCTTCGCGTCGGTGCTGGTCTCGTTGGGCATCGCGGTTCCTCCTGCGGGGGCTAGAAGACTTGGCCTGCGGTTTCTAGAGACTGGGCTGTGGAACGTCCCGGTGCTGCGTGATCCACGAACCGGACGGGCCGTTGAGCATCCGGGCCCGGTGGAGCCGTCGATGGAAGATCCGGACGAGCTCGTCGTCGTGATGACCGTCGTCGGCCAGGACGAACCGCTCCAGCTCGGCTTCGCCCTCGGCCCACCCGGCGGGGCGGTGGCCGATGAGCTGTTGGATGTCGTCGAGGTTGGCCTCGACGACGGCCGCCCCGATCTCGTCGACACGCTCGAGGTGCCGAACGAGGCGGACCGACATCCGAGACCGGTACCGCTCCACCGGATCGTCGACCGGCTGGGTCTCGAGGGCCCGGGTCAGGTGGTGGTGAGCCGGCCCGTAGCCCGATTCTCGCGGCTCGGGCTCCTCCACCTCCGTGAGCTCCGTGCCGACCGAGGTGGCGATCCCCTCCAAGGCCATGAGGTCGGTCTCCACGCACCAGTGCAGGTTCAGCATGTAGTCGGCGCCGGGAACCGGGTCGGCGAGCACGGCATGGAACTCGAGGCGGTTCGACAGGGCCCAGAGGATGTAGTGCCAGTGCACCGCCATCATGTCGAGGGCGACGCCGCGGCGGTCCTGGTAGCGGCGCATGAGCGCCGAGACGTCGCCGAACGGGATGAAGGGGTTGCGGACCCACAGTCCGGCCAGGTCGGACAGCGGGTCACCGATGTGACCGAACTCCAGGTCGAGCAGCGCCACGATGCGGCCGTCCTGCTGGTGGAACTGCCCGGCGTCCCACACGATGGGCGCCTCCCGACCCGGGTTGGCGGGGATGTTCCGGTCGAGCCAGCCCAGAGCGAACTCCAGGAAGGCGTCCGGCCGCTTCTTCTCGTGGCGGTAGGCCCGCTCGGTGAAACGCCGGAGCCCGACCAGGTGCGACTCCTGGGGCCGGTCCGCCCGGACGATCCCGGCGTCGGCGAAGGGCCGGACGTCGAGCTGGTGCATCTCCAGCAGGATGTCGACGTAGTCCTCCATGGCCGATCGACGCTCGTCCTCGGCGACGCCGTCGAAGTTGTCGCGCCCGGCGACCCGGTCCATGACGTAGGCCTTCGGGTCGGCGTCGTGCCAGCCGTGGACCCGCGCCACCCGGATGCCGCGCTCCGACAGGAGCGTCTGGAAGGTGCGCTCGTGGTCGAGGGAGAACGCCGACGGGGAATCGATCCGGTCGCCACGTACGCACAGCTCCAACCGTTCGCCACCGCGTTCGACGTCGACCCACCAGGCCGGACGCCAGCGGGCCTGGCGCTCGATGTGGGTCACCTTCCCGCCGATGTCTCCCTCCAGCCACTCGGTGATGCGCTGGAAGTCGTGCGTGTCGTCCTCGTTCACCCGTCCCTCTCTCGATCGAGATCTCGTCAGAAGGTCGCGGGGCGTTCGTCGCGCGGGAAGG
This sequence comes from Acidimicrobiales bacterium, assembly GCA_036496335.1. Taxonomy (GTDB): domain Bacteria; phylum Actinomycetota; class Acidimicrobiia; order Acidimicrobiales; family CADCSY01; genus JAEKLB01. The sequence continues at coordinate 8,934 of DASXLH010000171.1, read as the reverse complement.
CCTTCTGGAAGGCACGGGCGATCTGGAACATCTTCTTCTCGGTCCCGGGCTTGCCCACGACCTGGAGCCCGATGGGAAGGCCGTCGACGAACCCGCACGGCACCGAGAAGGCCGGGAAGCTCAGCCAGTTGAAGAGCATCACATGGCTCGTGTACGTCCCCGCGAAGCTGCCGTGCGCGAAGCGATCCTGATCCTTCGTCCAGCAGGCGTCCCAGTCGTCGACCGTGCGGGCCAGCAGCTGGGCCGTCGGGGTCAGCAGGACGTCGAAGTCCTCCCACAGCCGGTCGAACCCGGCGATGTTCTTGCCCCGGGACTCCAACGACGCCCACAGCTCGGGCTCCGGCACCTTCTCGCCGGTCCCCCTGCCCCCGCTCCCGAACACCCGGTTGATCATCTGGAAGCCGTCGTGGAAGTCGTCCCAGGTCTCGGTGGTGGTCTCGACCGTGGCACCGATCTGGCGGAAGCCGAAGGCTGCCTCCCGGATGGCGGCGATGACCCGCGGGCTCTCCTCCATCGCATACCTCGAGGCGAAGCCGAGGTCGTCGCTCCAGGCGAAGCGCATGCCCTCCACCCCGGCGTCGATGTCCCGCGTGTAGTCGTCCGGCTCGTCGAAGAGGCTGTAGAAGTCGCGCCCGTCGTGGCCGGCCATGGCCTGCGTGGCGATGGCGCCGTCGACGACGTCCCGGCACATCGGGCCGGTGCTGGCCGTGAGGGTCAGGGCCGGCGAGCCCGGGTTGATCCATGGGATCCGGCCGGGGGTCGCCACGATCCCGAACACGCCCGAGTAGGCCGACGGAAGGCGGGTCGAGCCTCCACCGTCGGAGCCGAGACCCAGCGGCACGAGGCGGGCGCACACTGCCGCGGCGGTGCCCGAGCTCGACCAGCCGGGCACGCGGGTGAGATCCCAGGGGTTACGGGCCTCGACGTCCCAGTTGTAGCCGTCGCGGTTGGCGCCCGAGCCCATCAAGGTGTTGGTGCCCACGACGATCGCCCCCGCGGCCCGGAGCCGCTCGACCTGGACGTCGTCGTGCCAGGCCTCGGGGATGGGCCGGCTGCTGCCCATGTCGAAGGTCGGCCACCCCTTGACGAAGATGTGGCCCTTGACGGAGACGGGGATGCCGTGCAGCGAGCCCAGCGGGTCGCCGTGCAGCACGGCCTTCTCGGCCTGCACCGCCAGCGCTCTCGCTCCCACCGGGTCGAGGTGAGCGAAGGACTTGAGCTTGCCGTCGTGCTCCTCGATGCGGGCCAGGAAGTGGTCGACGACGTCGCCCGGTGACACCTCGCCCTTGCCGATCATCTCCCGGAGGCGCCAGACGGGCAGCCACGTCAGTTCGTCAGACATCCGTTCCCCCCCTGCGCCCCCATCCGGAGGCGGTCAACTGTGTTCACCGTAGCCGCCGGGACCGAGGCCGCCCAAGCGGCATCCCTCCCGTCGAGCGGGCCAACTGGGCCGACGGTTTGCTGCGCCGGACATGGGACACTGCCCGATGCCGAACACCAGGAGGTCAGATCCATGGCGTTTGACCCGCCGCCGTCGCTGCTCTTCGCCAAGCGCGACGGCAAGTGCTTCATCTCCCTGAACCGTCCGGAGCAGATGAACGCGCTCAACCGCGAGCTGGGCGCGGCCCTGGGCGAGGCCATCGAGGAGTTCGAGTCCGACGACGACCTCCACATCGCCATCCTGTCCGGTGAGGGCGGCCGGGCGTTCTCGGCCGGGGCCGACATCAAGGAGATGACGACGTACGTCGGCACCGACGACGACCCGCGCCGGACCGGCAACCGCCGGGGCGTGGGCGGCTCGACGGCGGTGGCGGCGGCCCGCAAGCCGATCATCGCCGCCATCGACGGCTACTGCTACGCCGCCGGTTGCGAGCTGGCGACCATGTGCGACATCCGGGTCGCCACCCGCGCCTCGCGATTTGCCATCCCCGAGGTCAAGCGCAGCCTCATCGCCGGCCCCGGCACCATCGACCTACCGCGCCTGATGCCGCTCGGCGAAGCCTTGATGATGGCCCTGACCGGCGACCCGATCTCGGCCGAGCGCGCCTATCAGGTGGGCTTCGTGCAGCGGCTGGGTGACACCCGGGAGGACATGTTCCGGGAGGCCGACGAGATCGCCGACGCCATCCTGGCCAACCCCCCGCTGGCGGTGCAGGACAACAAGCACGTGGTCAAGATCGGGGTCAACCTGCCGCGCGAGTACGCCGGCTACTTCCGCGAGAAGTACTTCGACCAGATCCTGAAGACCGAGGACGCGGTCGAGGGGGCGGCCGCCTTCGCCGAGAAGCGTCCACCGGTCTGGAAGCGTCGATAGGCCGCCCGTCCAGGCGCGCGGCCCAGGTGGAGGACCGCGACCCGCTGGATGCGCCACACTCGGATCGGTGAGCCTGCTGGTGGTCACCGGGCCGCCAGGGGCGGGCAAGTCGACCGTGGCGCGGGTGCTGGCCGATCGTCTGGAGCGCAGCGTGCTCGTCGAGGGCGATGCCTTCTTCCGATTCGTGCGCTCGGGGGCGATCGATCCGTGGCTTCCGGGGTCGGACGCCCAGAACCTCGTCGTCACGCAGGCGGCGGCCGAGGCGGCCGGGCGCTTCTCGAGGGGTGGGTTCGACACCGTCTACGACGGCGTCGTCGGGCCATGGTTCCTGGCGACGTTCGCGGCGGCCACGGGTCTGGACCGGCTCGACTACGTCATGCTGCTGCCAAACGTGGAACGGTGCGTCGAGCGGGTGGCTCGCCGGCGCGGCCACGGCTTCACCGACCCGGACGCGACGCGCCACATGCACGAGCAGTTGGCCTCCGCCGAGGTGGACGGGCGCCACGTCCTGCTCGACCCCCCGGACGACGTCGCCGAGGTCGTCGCCCTGGTGCGGACGCAGCAGGACGCGGGCCGGCTATCGGTCGCCGGATGAGTCGACCAGCTCCAACACCCGTGCCCGCGGGGTGCCCGCCAGCCCCGGCGACAGGTCGGGCGACTTCCAGACGACCGACTCCAGGAAGGCCTTGAAGGCGGTCGCAGCTTCGACCGTCTCGAACTCCAGGTCGACGACGATGTACCGCTCGTCGTCCACCGGTCGTTGGATCCGTTGGGAGGTCACGCCAGCCTCGCGGCGGGCAGCTGCGAAACCGTCGAAGGCTTGGAGCCACGTGTCGAGGTCGGTGATCGGATGTTCGATGTGGAGCGTCGCCACGGGTCTTCCCCCCTTGGGGCGCGGAGACGTCACGTCCCCTCGGTGCTCGGCGCCTTGGTCGCCGAGCATGCCATCTGCCCGGCCGGGACCGCTTTCGCGTCGGGGCCGGCGGTGGGAGGATGCGACCTTCGAACCACCGAACCGGGGGGCGCTCGTGTTCGACCTGCTGATGTCGGCCGACCTGTCGACCGAGGATCCGGACGCCGCCGCCACCACGGTGGTCGAGGCGTTCGGCCTGCCGGCGATCCGTCCGACCTGGATCCACGACACGCCCGAGGCCGGGGTCAAGACCTACTTCGTCCGCCCGCACCTCGATCGGGCCAACGCTCCCACCACCATCGAGGTCATCGGGCGCCACCCGAACGGCGGCTGGAGCGAGAGCCTGCAGACGATCCACCGGTTGCAGGGAGACCGACCGATGAAGACCCACTCGACCGTCTTCGGGGTGCCCGCGGTCGAGCCTTACGCCGAACGTCTCGACCGCCTCGGCGTGCCCTACCACCTCGATCCCGGCCTCGAAGGCCCTCTGCCGTTTCCGAAGCTCTGGGTGGGGCAGGACCACCGCGCCGGGTTGACCACGTACGACGCGACCCACGACGTCGGCATGGTGGTCGAGCTCATCCCGACGGCGCCCCTCGTCCTGCCCGCCGACGTCGGTGCCCCGCCGCCCTTCGTCGCCGAGGACGGCGCTGTCGTCCGCGTCGCCTCCCGGTCGTTCATCGTCAACGACGTCAGCGCCGCCGCCGCCGTCATCGAGCGGACCTTCGGATGGGAGCCCGACGCCAGCGCGTCGACCAGCGGTGTCGACCGGGCCCGGACGGTGTCGTACCGGGGGCAGCTGCCGGGGAGCGGCGCGCTGGAGCTCCTCCAGCCGACGGGGGACGGCCCTGTTGCCACCCATCACGCCCGGTTCGGTCCGGGGGCCTACCGGATCACGCTGGCCGTGAACGGGCTCGGCGCCGCCGCCGACGGCTTGACCGGTCGGGGCATCGGCTTCACCGTCGATGAGGGGAGCGACATCGAAGCGGCCCGGCTGCGGGTGGATCCGGCCAGCATCTCGGGACTGGTCTTCGACCTCGTCGACGTCGTCTGAGGGCTGGCGGTGGTCGATCAGGTCGGCCGCTTGAGGGCGTGGGTGGTGAGAAAGGCGAATCGGTCGACCTGCTCGACGTACTGGTCCGTCACGCCGAAGCCGGCCGCCTCCACCGCGGTGGCGAGGGCATCGGGCTGCCAGAAGTGGAAGCGACGCCGCCCCCCATCCGAGTCGTCACGCCATTCCGGGGCGTCACCCCGCTCGAGGCCCAGGTAGAAGGCTCCGCCGGGACGCAGGACCCGCGCCACTTCTCCGAGCCCCTCGGCGGTCTCGACTCGATCGAGGTGCACGAAGACCGAACATGACCAGACGCCGTCCACCGAGGCCGTCGCCAGCGGCAACGCCGTCGCGTCCCCGACCACCAGGCTCGCCGCCGGGACCCGGCGTCGGGCCTCGGCGAGCATGCCGACGGACAGATCCACGCCGATCACGTCGTGACCGCGCTCGGTCTGCCACTCGACATCCCGTCCCGGGCCGCAGCCCAGGTCACAGATCCGGTTGCCGGCGAGCGAGCGCTCGAACTCGTGCATCTGCCGGACCAGTCTCGTGGCCCACTGGAGCTCGGCATAGCGAGGCGCCGTCCGGTCGTAGCTGGCGAGCGTCTCCTTCTCACCCATCGGCTGATGGTGCCAGACGAACGAGAGCAGTCACGTCGGCGCTCGATCACAGGACCGTCGTCTGCGGAGGTCCCCGCGGACGACGGTCCCGCCAACCAGTTGCTCGTGTCGAGCCCTACAGCTTGTAGAGGCGTGCCGCGTTGCCGTGGGTGATCTTGTTCTTGGTTGCTTCGGGCAGCGCGCCGAACTGCTCCGCCAGGACGTCCTGGGAGACCGGCCAGGTGCAGTCCGGATGCGGGTAGTCCGTCGCCCACATGACGTTGTCCTCGCCGAGCTCGGCCAGGAGCTTCATCCCGACCGAGTCCTCCTCGAAGGTGGCGGCCATGTTGGAGAACCAGTACTCGCTGGGGAGCTTGGGAAGCTCGAAGCCACGGGCGGCCCAGTTGTGCCGGTCCTTCATCTTGTCGAGGCGCATCAGGTAGTAGGGGATCCAGCCGATGCCGGCCTCGACCAGGACCACGTTGAGCTTGGGGTGCTTGTCGAAGATGCCCGTCAGGACCCAGCTGCCAAGCAGCTCGGCCATGAAGATGGGCGGCAGGGACTGCATGATCGCCTTGGTCGGCGTCGGGTCCCAGGTGCTGATCTCCTGGCCCGACTTCTTGAGGTTGACGTGCTGGCTGATCGGCATCTCGAGGTCTTCCAGCGTCGACCACAGCGGGTCGTAGATCTCGTCGTGGTACGGCGCCAGGTTGAAGTCCCCCGGGTAGGCCGGGACCATCACGGCCCGTCCGCCTTGGTTGGCGATCCGCTGGACCTCCTTGATGGTGAGGTCGATGTCGTGGAGCAGGAGCGGATAGACGGGCAGGAGGCGGTCGGGATCGGGGGAGGCGACGTCGAGGGCGGCCGATGTGAAGGCCTCGAAGCCGGCGGAGCAGATCTCGTCGGAGAACTCGTAGAAGACGTCGACGTCACCGAAGTTGAGGTACAGCACCTCGGCGTCGACCTTGTCGATGTCCATGTCCTTCAGGCGCTCGAACGGGTCCGACCCACCGGCCCGTCCGGCCGCCGGGTAGAGCTGCCCGGTCAGCTTGGGCACGGCCGCCACCACGGGTGCCCCGGCGGGCTTGTTGCGCAGCGCCCCGGTGGTGGCGCCGGCGGTCATCGACGCCATCATCTGGGCGAGCTTGGCGGCGCGGTGATCGGCGTAGGCCTGCTTGTGCTTGTCCGGGAGGTACTCGACGATCTTCTCGACCGGTATCTCGAAGTGCGAGTCGGCGGAGATGATGCGTTCGGCCATGTCGGTTCCCCCTCCCCGGTCCACCCCCTGGTGCCCGGAAGGTCCGCCAGGCTAATCGGTGCGCCCGTCCGGGGTCGGCCCTTCGACGAGGCATCGCCGTCCTGTGCGTTCAGCTCCCGCCCGTTGACCGCGGCAGGTGGACGCCCCGGCGTACCTTCCCCCTGTGCGGGCCGGCTCGGCGTCGTCGGAAGCGGACAAGCCGATCCTGCGCGGCTGGCTGCACCTCGTCTGCTTCTTCCTGGCCCTGCCCACCGCGATCTGGGTGATCCTCGTCGCCAGTTCGGCGATCGCCCGCGCTGCGGCCGTGGTCTACGGGCTGGGCCTGGTCGCCCTCTTCGGTGTCAGCGGCTCGTATCACCGGGGCCGTTGGGGACCGGTCTGGAAGCCGCGGCTGCGGCGCCTCGACCATTCGATGATCTTCGTGATGATCGCCGGCAGCTATACGCCGCTGTGCCTGGTCGTCCTCGACGGGTGGGTGGGCCTCGCCATGCTGATCGCGGTGTGGACAGGCGCCGCGGTCCGCGTCGTACTGGCCTGGCAGCCCGGGCGGCCGCGTGCCATCGCACGGAACAGCCTCTACATCCTGCTCGGATGGGCGGCGGTGGCGACCGGCCCGCAGATGGTGGCCGGTCTCGATCCGACGCAGCTGGCGTTGATGGTCGGAGGCGGCGTCCTGTTCACCGTCGGTGCCCTGTCGTTCGCGACCCGTTGGCCCAACCCGGCGCCTCGGGTCTTCGGCTACCACGAGGTGTGGCACGTGCTCGTCGTCGCCGCCGTCCTCTGCCAGCTCCTGGCCATCAGCTCCATAGTGGGCTCGGCACCACCGGCTTGAGCGTCGTCCGCGAAAAGCAGCTTGGTGCAGTGGCCTCCGTCCGTTTCGGGATGGGAGCCGCTACGCGTCCGGGATGGCCGACGGCGGCGTCCGCTTCGCCAACCACGGCTGCAGCGCCGTCCTCGACAGCCAGGGCTGAGCGACCACGTAGGCGAAGAGCACCGCCCAAGCCAGCGCCCACGGCCATGCCCCGCTCCGCACCATGCTGCTGAGCGACCAGCCGGCGAACACGATCATGCCCACCCGGATCGAAGGGTTCATAGGCGCTGCGAGCCGTGCGACGAGCCAGTCCATGCGGGCCAGCCTGTCACCTGCCGGGTGGGGTCCGATGGCGGGTCTCGACTCTGACCTGCAGAGTCAGGGGGAGTCGGCATTCCGGAGGTCTCATGACTTGAGGTCACAGTGAGCGATGAGCCGGCGACGTTCGACACGTGGTACGCGGCCGAGCATCCGCGGATGATCACGTCGATGCTCGCTCTGTGCGGGAACCGAGCTGACGCCGCCGAAGTCACGGATGAGGCGTTTGCTCGAGCGCTGTCGCACTGGGACCGGGTCTCGGTCATGGCTTCGCCCACCGGGTGGGTCTTTCGAGTGGCGTCCAACCAAGCTCGGCGCCGATGGCGCCGTCGCAGTCTCGAACGACGGCTGCTGCCGCGGCTGGCGACACGCGAGGTGGTCGACGGGCCCTCGGGAGAGGCCTGGCTCCTCGTCCGCGATCTCCCGATCCGGCAACGGACGGCTGTCGTACTGCGACACGTCGGCCATCTCACCGAGGCCGAGATCGGCGAGGTCATGTCCATCGGCCGGAGCACGGTCTCCTCCACGTTGCGGGCCGCCTATGCCTCCCTCGGCCAAGCCATCGGCATCGAAGGGGCTGAACCATGAACCGGCTGGACGAACTGGACCATCTGGGCGAGCGGATGCGGACCGAGGAGGACTGGCCCCGCCCTTCGGTCGCCACCCTCCGCGCCCGCCACCGGGACCGTCGCCGCGCCGTGTCGTCAGTGGTCATCGCCGGACTGGTGCTCGTCGTCGGAGCGGGCGAGTGGATCAACGCCGTCAGCGAGAAGACGGCCGATGTGGTCGGGTCCGACGTCGAGGTCTTCGACGGGCCCACGGTGCCGAGCTACGAGGGCATTCCGGCGGTGTTCCAACCCACGGGGCCGGTCGACATCGTCGAGCGGGGCAAGCTCGGCGGGACCAACTGGTACTCCATCGTGTACCCCGCGGCCGGCGGCCTCCCGTGCTCAGGTGTCATCGACGTGCACGGTCAGTTCCTGGCCGGCGGCTCCTGCGGTAGCGGCTCCGGAACGCGGGCAGGCACAAGCTTCTCGTTCGGGAACATCGGCGGTGTCGACGTCATGTACGGCAACGCCGCCGACGACGTCGAAGTGGTCGAGGTGGCGCTCACCGACGGGACCTCCTTGACGACCATCCCGAAGCGGTCGTCGCTCTACGGCGCCGGACCATGGGTTCTCCACATCCCGAGCACCGGCGGGTCCCGGGCCGGCGCCGCCACTCGGGTGAACGACCTCCTGGACCGCGTCTACGTGCGCGTCGCCGGCCGCCTCCCCGTGATCTGGCCCATGGGAGCAGTACCGCCGGACAGTGGGGACACGCCTGCCACCGGTCCGGCTCAGAAGCTGGCCTTGGCCGACGGTGTCGGGCTCACGATCGAGGCGACCACGGCCAGCAGCGAGGGCGCTCCCCGGCTCTGCACCACCACATCGCTCGATGGCAGCACCGGCGTCAGGTCTTGCTTCCCCGTCCGTTCCGAGCCCAACGGCATCCGCTGGGCCTACCTCGACCACACCGCTGCCGGCTGGGTGCTCAGCGGAGTCGCTGGCCTGGAACAGACCGACCTCACCGTGACCATCGACGGGCAGACGACGCCGGTCCCCCTGACCGACGTGACCGTCAGCGGGCCGTTCCCGCGGCTGAGGGCCTTCGCCATTCGCCTCCCCGAT
>DASXLH010000170.1:0-13542 GCA_036496335.1 Acidimicrobiales bacterium | reverse complement strand
AGGAACAGGGCCCCGACCTCGTCGGCGATCTCCCGGAAGGGCGTGGGGTCGATGATCCGGGGATAGGCGGTGGCGCCGGCCACGATCATTTTGGGCCGCTCCCGCAGGGCGACGTCTCGCACCTGGTCGAAGTCGATCCGCTCGTCGCTCGGCGTCACGCCGTAGGACACGAATCGGAAGAGCTTCCCGGAGGCGTTGACCGGTGAGCCGTGGGTGAGGTGGCCGCCCTGGTCGAGCCGCATGCCGAGCACTGTGTCGCCCGGGTCGAGGAAGGCGAGGTAGACGGCCATGTTGGCGTTGGCCCCGGCGTGAGGCTGCACGTTGGCGTGCTCGGCGCCGAAGAGGGCGCACACGCGACGGCGGGCGAGATCCTCGACCTCGTCGATCACCTCGTTGCCGCCGTAGTAGCGCTTGCCGGGGTAGCCCTCGCTGTACTTGTTGGTGAGGACGGAACCGGTGGCCTCGAGCACCTCCCGGGAGGTGAAGTTCTCACTGGCGATGAGCTGCAGGGTGGTGTTCTGACGCTCGAGCTCGCGATCGATGATGGCGAACAGCTCGTCGTCGCGGCCGGGATCGGGTTGCGGCGTGCTCACCCGGTCATGGTACGGCCTCGACCGGGAGCGGCCGAAGGTGGTTCCCGAGCCCTAGGAGGCGAGGACGATCTCGCGCAGGGGCGCCAGGCGGGCGTCGACCACCTCGGGCGCCATCGCCGCGCAGGAGCGCTCACGCAGGTGATCGAGCCAGCGCAAGGCGTTCTGCCGCTCGCCGAGCAGGTGGCTCATGGCGGCCACCTGTGCGATCGTCTGCAGCTCGTCGATCTCCGGGGCGCCCCAGGTGCCGACCAGGCCACTGAACACGTGCTCCTGCACCTTCACGACGGTGTCGAGCGCCCGCAGCTTCGGCAAGGCGTGCGCCGCCACCGAGCCGAGGAAGGCGTTGGCGCAGGCCACGTCCTGCACGAACCACAGCGGCCACGGGCGCCGGGTGAGGCGGTGCCAGGCCGGATCGCGGTCGTCGTCGGTGAGGCTGACGAGTCCCCGCACGGGGCAGTCGGCGATCGTCGGGCGCAACGGTTCGGCCTGGCCCATGGCCGCCGCCAACCCGGGCACGTGCACGCCCCAGGCGGCCGCGAAGCAGATCTTGTCGGGGTTGGTCCACGGGGCCAGCTCGATGTCGATGAACCAGCGGACGCCGGCCCTCTCGGGGCGGGCGGCGGGAGCAGGTCGCGCCGCCAGCACACCGGGCGCCGACTCGAAGCCGAGCTCGCCGAGGCCGGGGAGCAGTCGCTGGCGGATCAGGTCTCGGAAGCGGTCAGCCGGTCCTCCTGCACGCATGGACCGTCACGCTAGGTGGGTCGATCTCCCGGCTCGTGGATGGTGCCCTCGTGGCTGGTGTGACTGTTGGTGGCGATGGTGAAGCGCTCGACCGTCACCCGGGTCACCGTCCCCTCACGCAGGACCACGACGTGGCCGCCGTCGATCCGCACCACGGTGGACGGCAGGCCGCGGCGCGGGCCGTCGTCGAGCACCGCCCCGATGGCCGACGCCGCCGGGCCGAGCTGGGCGAGAACCTCGGCCGCGGTCGGCGGCGTGGTCGCGCCGTGCAGGTTGGCGCTGGTGGTGGCGAGTGGTCCGACCTCGAGAGCGAGCGCCCGCACCAGGGGGTCGTCCGGCACACGCACCCCGATGGTGGCCTCGTCCGGACCCCCGAGGTCGTAACCGAGCCCCGGCCGGCGGGGAAGCACGAGGGTCAGCCCGCCCGGCCAGAACCGAGCCGCCAGGGCCCCCGCCGGATCGGGTATATCCCCGGCCAGGGCGAAGGCCTGCTCGGTGTCTCCCGCCAGCACGGGGATCGGCACGTCGGGCGGCCGGGCCTTGATCCGGTACAGCGCGGCGGTGGCGTCGGGCACGGACGGATCGACGGCCAGCCCGTACACCGTGTCGGTCGGGACGAGAACGACCCGCCCGGCCCGCAGCGTTGCGGCGGCGGCGTCGAGCCGGGACGCGCCGCTCATCCCGTCGCGTTCACGACGGTCCCAGGCGGCCACGGACGAATCGCTCCCGGCCGGTGTAGTCGTGGCGCACGGCCACCTCGTCGAAGCCGGCCGCCTCGACGAGAGCGGCGACCGCCCCAGCCTGCATGGGGGCGCACTCGACCACCAGCGCCCCTGGACGGGCCAGCCACCCGGGCGCGTCGGCGACGATCCGGCGGATGTCGTCGAGCCCGTCCGGTCCGGCCAGCAGCGCCTCGCTCGGCTCCCACTCGGCCACCTCGGCCGGCAGGTCGTCATCGGCGGCGACGTAGGGCGGGTTGGACACCACCACGTCGACCCGGCCGCGGAGCTCGTCCGGGAGCGCCGCGAACCAGTCACCCTCGACCAGGCGCACCCGGCGGGCGGGACGGCCGATGCCGGCCAGGTTGGCGCGAGCCACCGCGAGGGCCGCGGGTGAACGCTCGACCCCCCAGACCTCGGCGGTGGGCACCTCCACCGCGATCGACAGGGCGATGGCGCCCGACCCGGTGCCGAGGTCGACGGCCACACCACCACCCAGGGCCCGAAGCTCGTCGATGGCCGATTCGGTCACCACCTCCGTCTCCGGGCGAGGGATCAGGACCCGGCGGTCGACGTACAGGTCGAGGGAGCGAAAGCCCCATGACCCGAGGACGTACTGCAGGGGCTCGCCCGCCTCCCGCCGGGCGACCATCTCGTCGAAGTAGACGAGGGCCCGGTCGGTCACCGGCCCGTGGAGGTCGGGCGCGGCCTGCTCCACCAGCCAGCGGGCGTCGGCGTCGGGGCTGGGCCGTCCGGCCCGGCGCAGGCGCTCCGCCGCCTCGGACCGCAGCCCGGCCCAGGTGAGGCGGTCGCTCACTCGTCCAGCTGGCGACGACGCTCGTCGACCAGGAGGGCATCGACCACCTCGTCGAGCTCGCCGGCGAGGACCTTGTCGAGGTTGTAGGCGGTGAAGTTGATCCGGTGGTCGTTGAGCCGGTTCTCCTTGAAGTTGTAGGTCCGGACCTTGTCGGCCCGGCCTCCGCCCCCCACCTGGGCCCGGCGCTGGCCCGACAGCTCGGCCGCCTGACGATCCTGCTCGGCCTTGAGCAGGCGGGCGCGCAGCACCACCAGCGCCTTGGCCCGGTTCTGGATCTGGCTCTTCTCGTCCTGCATCGCCACCACCAGCCCCGTCGGCTTGTGGGTGATGCGGACCGCCGAGTCGGTGGTGTTGACGCTCTGGCCTCCGGGACCGGAGGAGCGGTACACGTCGATCTGGAGGTCGTTCGGGTCGATCTCGACCTCGACCTCCTCGGCCTCGGGCAGCACGGTCACCGTCGCCGAGGAGGTGTGGATCCTCCCCTGGCTCTCGGTCACCGGCACCCGCTGGACCCGATGGGTGCCGCCCTCGTGCTTGAGTCGCGTCCAGGCGGTGTCGCCCCGAACCGTGAACGTGACCGAGTGGAAGCCGCCCATATCGCTCTCCGACGCGTCGAGGACATCGAGCTTCCAGCCCTGCCGGGACGAATAGGCCGAGTACATGTCGAAGAGATCCTTGGCGAAGAGGTTGGCCTCCTCCCCGCCCTCCGCGCCCCGCACCTCGACGATGACGGTGCGGCCGTCGTTGGGGTCACGGGGCAGGAGGAGCGCCTTCATCTCGTCGTCGAGGCGGGCGATGGTCGACTCGGCCGACGCCACCTCGGCCCGCAGGCCCTCCCGCTCGTCGGCGGTCGCCTCCTCGAGCAGCTCACGGGCGGCCGACAGGTCCTCCTCGGCGGCGCGACGGGCGCGGATGGCAGCGACGATGGGCTCGAGCTCCCGATGGCGTCGGGTGAGGGTCACGTAGGCGGTCTGGTCGGCGAACACGTCGGGGTCGGCGAGGCGCGCCTCGACCGAGCGGAGCTCCTCTTCGATCGCCTCGAGCCGCTCGACCACCCCGAGAGGCTACGGCGGGGCCGGCCGAGGCACCGGACCGCAGGAGCCTCGGCTGACCGGCTCCCCGCCATCGGCCGAATCAGACGCGGGCGATGCGGGCCGGTCGGGCCAGGGCGCCGGCCAGGCCCACCGTGACGGCGTGGGCGTCGCGAGCCGGGAGGGCGAGGACGAGCTGGTGATCGACGCCGAGGTCGAGGTCGGCGGCGAGGCGGATATCGGCGGCGCCGGGCACGAGGTCGAGGTCGATGCCCACCGAGCAGACCACGACCACGGGGCTCCCGTCGGCGGCGGTGCCCGAGGCGGGCGCCGGCCAGGGGGTCCGGAGGTCAGGCGGCTCGATCAGGTTGGGGCAGGGGGCCAGGTGGTCGGCGCCCACCAGCCCCGGCTCCGCCAGGAGCCGGGCCCGAAGCCGACGGGCGGCGGCCAGGCGCCCCAGCGGATGCGGCTCGGCTCCGTCCTCGCGATGGCGACGGACCTGCTCGACCACCCGGCGCAGGGTCTCCTCCGGCTCGACGTCGGCCGAGACGATGGCGTGCGCCTCCCGGTCGAAGCGACCGACGCCGACGGCGAGGTAAGGGCCGTCGTCGCCGATCTCCACCCGGGCGACCTCCAGGCCGAGCACCTCACCCACCAGCCGGCCGTGCTCCACCACCGGGTCCGCGCCCGCCGCCACGAGCCGATCGAGGAAGGGGGCGACCCGCGGGTCGAGGGGCGGGACGGCGGGCAGCGGGGCCGGCACCGCCGGCGCCAGGCCGCGCCCCTGCACCGCCCAGACCTCGGGCGGGGACGCGAACTGCGTCGCCCGCCGGGCGACGGTCCCCGCCTCGCCGTTCGGCGAGTCGACCAGCACATGCAGGGTCGGCCAGGACGACGGCTCCTCGGGCGCGGGTGACGACGAACGGGCCAGGGCCAGCGCCGGGCCGAGCACCCGGATGGGGTCCCCGCCGGCCAGCACCCACAACCCGCCGCTGTCCGGCAGGCCAGCACTGGGCGTGCGGGCTCCGCTGTCCAGCAGGGCAGCTCCGCCACTGAACGCGAGCGGTCGCCGGTCACGGGGACCGGCGACCGACTCGACGAGTGACTTCAGCTTGGCGGCGAACAGCGCCGCCCGCTGCTCGGTCTCGACGCTGCTACCGCTTACTTGCGGGCGTTGCGATCGCCGTAGCGACGCTGGAACCGCTCGACGCGGCCACCGGAGTCGACGAGGCGCTGCTTGCCGGTGAAGAAGGGATGGCAGACGTTGCAGAGCTCGACGTGCAGGTCACTGGCCGTCGAGCGGGTCTGGAAGGTGCTGCCGCACGAACAATGTGCGGTCACCGTGCGGTACTCGGGATGGATGTCGGCCTTCATGGTCCGCTCAGTCTACGAGCTCGACGACGGAACCGAGGCCTTGGCGGCCTCGGCGAGGAACTCGACGTTCGACTTGTACTGGCGCAGGCCGTCGAGCAGCCGCTCGAGGGCGGCGGCCGGCGATCCGCCGTCGGCAGCCAGGGCGTTGAGGGCCCGTCGCACCCGCCACACCTGCTGGAGCTCCTTGCGGTCGAAGAGGAGCTCCTCGTGCCGGGTGGACGAGCCGTCGACGTCGATGGCCGGGTAGATGCGCCGTTCCGCCATCCGACGGTCGAGGCGGAGCTCCATGTTCCCGGTGCCCTTGAACTCCTCGAAGATCACCTCGTCCATGCGGGACCCGGTCTCGACCAGGGCCGTCGCCAGGATCGTGAGCGAACCGCCTTCTTCCACGTTGCGGGCCGCCCCGAAGAACTTCTTCGGCGGGTACAGCGCGCCGGAGTCGACCCCGCCCGACATGATGCGCCCGGTGGCGGGGGCGGCCAGGTTGTAGGCCCGCGCCAGGCGGGTGATCCCGTCGAGCACGATCACCACGTCGGCGCCGTCCTCCACCAGGCGCTTGGCCCGCTCGATCACGAGCTCGGCCAGTTGGGTGTGCTCGTCGGCCGGACGATCGAAGGTGGAGGCGATCACCTCACCCCCGGTCGAGCGCCGCATGTCGGTCACTTCCTCCGGGCGCTCGTCGACCAGCAGCACCATGAGGTGGACCTCGGGGTTGTTGCGTTCGATCGCCTTGACGATCTGCTTCACCACCGTGGTCTTGCCCGCCTTGGGCGGGGAGACGATGAGGCCACGCTGGCCCTTCCCGATGGGCGACACCAGGTCGACGATGCGGGTGGTCATGTCGCCGGTCTGCATGGCCGGGTCCTCGAGGCGGAGGCGCTCGTCCGGGAACAACGGAGTGAGGTCCTCGAAGGAGGGACGGTTCCGCACGGTCTCCGGATCGCGCCCGTTGACCTGGTCGATGCGCAACAGGGCCGGGTTCTTCTCGTTGCGGTTGGCTGGCCGGCTGGCGCCGGTGACGTGGTCGCCCTTGCGCAGCCCGAACTGGCGCACCTGCTTCACCGACACGTAGACGTCGTCCCGGCTCGGGAGGTAGCCGCGGGTGCGCAGGAAGCCGTAGCCCTCGTCCCGGAGGTCGAGCAGGCCGGCGACCTCGACCGGCTCGCCCAGGTAGGGCTCCTCGCCGCCACGGGGCTCGCGCTCGCCACGCGGATCACGGTCGTTGCGCTCCGGACGATCGGCGCGGTCGCGCCCCCGTCGACGGCGGCCACGCCGGTTGCCACCCTCGTCGCCGTCGCCGTCGCCGTCCTCGCCGGGTCCGCGTTCGCCCTGCTCAGCGGCCCGGCCGTCCGACGGATCGGAACCGTTCCCCGTCCTCGAGGTCGCCTCTTGGTTGCGGGAACCGGCGTCGGAGTCCGGGGCGAAGGCATGGTCCGGACGCCCGCCATCGGACGCCACCGCAGCGTCGTCGTCGGCCGAATCGTCGTCGGCCGGGTCGTCATCGGAGCCGTCCCGGTCGAAGGTCGATGCCTCGTCCGCCTGGACCGCCTCCACCCGGGCGTCGCCGTTCTGGCCGGGGCCGGCGACGATGTCGCCGCCGTCTCCGTCCGTTCCGGACGCAGGAACGTCTGCCGGAGCATCGGTCGGTGGCGCCAGGATGCCTGCCGTCATGAGGATCAGGTCGACGAGTTCCGCCTTGCGGGCCCGGGCCAGCGGCTTGGCGCCGAGCGCCCGGGCGATCGTCAGCAACTCGTCCCGCTCCTTGCGCTCGAGCACGGACCGCTCGAGGACGGGATCGTTCATGGATGTACCTCTTGGTGCTCAGGGACAGGCGCACGCAGCCGGCGCCAGGTCTTGGATGCTGCCGTTCCGGACCGTCGGGTCGAGGCAGGCGGAGGACCTCGCCCCGCACGATCGAGCCGGCTGGAGCGAGCGGCCGCAGTGTATCGCCACCCCCCGCGTGCGTCGCGTCCCCGGGGCCGACGACCTCGGAAAAGCTACAGTCGGCACCGTTCGGTTCCGACCCAGCGGGGTCGACCTAGTCGGGTCTGGTCATCCGCTCCACGTGGGCACCGATCCCGAATCGAGAGCGTGCCACCCATGAGCGAACCGTTGGCTGCCCGCCCTGAGCCCGACCCGGCCGGAGTCAGCGGGCGTTGAAGGGCCTCATCCTCTCGGGGGGCGCAGGCACGCGCCTCCGGCCGATCACCCACACCAGCGCCAAACAGCTGGTGCCGGTGGCCAACAAGCCGATCCTCTTCTACGGCATCGAGGACATGGTGGCCGCCGGCATCACCGAGATCGGCATCATCACCGGCGACACCGGCGCGGAGATCGTCAAGGCGGTGGGCGACGGTTCCCGCTGGGGGGTCGCCGTCACCTACCTGCCCCAGGAAGCGCCGCTGGGCCTGGCCCACTGCGTCCTCATCGCCCGCGACTTCCTCGGCGACGACGACTTCGTCATGTACCTGGGCGACAACATGCTCCAGCAGGGCCTGGTCGGGTTCGTCGACCGGTTCCAAGCCGAGCAGCGCCGGGGCGCCGAGCTCCCGCTCGACGCCCGGCCGTTCGACGCGCCAGCCGCGCAGATCCTCCTGTCCCCGGTGCCCGATCCCCAGCAGTTCGGCATCGCCGAGATCGACGCCGCCGGCCACGTGGTCCGCCTGGTCGAGAAGCCCGACGACCCGCCCTCTGACCTCGCCCTGGTGGGCGTCTACCTGTTCACACCCGCCATCCACGAGGCGGTGGCGGCGATCCGCCCGTCGGCCCGGGGCGAGCTCGAGATCACCGACGCCATCCAGTGGCTGATCGACGCCGGCCAGCACGTGCGCCACGACCTCCTGGAGGGATGGTGGCTCGACACCGGGAAGAAGGATCCGCTGCTCGAGTCGAACCGCCGGGTGCTCGAGACCCTCGAGCCGAGGATGGACGGGAAGCTCGACGAGACGTCCCGGGTCGACGGCCGGGTGGTCGTCGAGGCCGGCGCCAGCCTCGTCAACTCCCACGTGCGGGGCCCCGCCATCATCGGGGCCGGCACCCGACTGGTCGACACCTACATCGGGCCGTTCACGGCCATCGCCGACGACTGCGAGATCATCGGCTCCGAGATCGAGCACTCGGTGGTGCTCCAACGGGCCCGGATCGAGGGCATCAGCCGCCTCACCGACTCGCTCATCGGGCGTGACACCGACGTCCGCCGCAGCGGGCTGCGACCCAAGGCCACCCGGCTGCTGATCGGCGACGACTGCTCGCTCGACCTGGAGTGAGGCGAACCCTCCGACCCGGGGTTGACGCTCACCCGTCGCGATCCCGACAAGGATGACAGCGTGCGCATCTTCGTGACCGGCGGGGCCGGGTTCATCGGCTCGAACTTCACCCGTCACCTGCTCGAGACGACCGACGACGAGGTCACCGTCTTCGACGCCCTCACCTATGCCGGCAACCGGGCCAACCTGGCCGATCTCGAGGACGACCCGCGCTTCTCGTTCGTGCAGGGGGACATCTGCGACCGCCAGGCGGTCGGGGCCGCCCTGCCGGGCCATGACGCCGTCGTCCACTTCGCCGCCGAGTCCCACGTCGACCGCTCGCTGCTCGACCCGGACGTCTTCGTCCGCACCAACTGCAGCGGCACCAACGTCGTGTGCGAGGTGGCCAGCCGCAGCGGTGTCGAGCGCTTCGTGCACATCTCCACCGACGAGGTCTACGGGTCGATCGACGAAGGCTCGTTCGCCGAGACCGACCGGCTTCAACCCCGATCGCCCTACGCCGCCGCCAAGGCCGGCTCCGACCTGATCGCCCTCGCCTACCACGCCACCCACGGCCTACCGGTCCTGGTGACACGGTCATCCAACCAGTTCGGGCCCTACCAGTTCCCCGAGAAGCTGATCCCCTTTTTCGTCACGACGCTGCTCGAGGGCGGGAAGGTGCCGCTGTACGGCGACGGCCTCAACATCCGAGACTGGCTCGACGTGCGCGACAACTGCGCGGCCGTCGATCTCGTGCTCCGCCGAGGCGAGGTCGGCGAGATCTACAACATCGGCGCCCACAGCGAGCGCACCAACCGTGAGATCACGAACCTGGTCCTGGCCGCCCTCGGCCGGGACGAGTCCAGCGTCGAGTACGTCGAGGACCGCCTCGGCCACGACCGCCGCTACTCCGTCACCACCGACCGGATCAACGCCCTGGGCTGGCGCGCCGACCGCTCCTTCGAGCGCACCCTCGACGACACCGTCCGCTGGTACGTCGACAACCGCGACTGGTGGGAGCCGCTCCGGACCCGCGTCCGCAACCGCTAGCCCTCTCGTCCCGAAACCGGAGGTTTCGGGACGAGAGCTGGTCAGATGGGGTTGGCTGCCAGCCAGAGACCGATGACGAAGAAGAGGACGCCGGCGGCGCCGGTGACGATGGCGCTCTGGGCGCGAGCCGCCGGGGTGGCGTCGTTGGCGAAGAGGTAGGCGCCGAGGGCGGTGCCAGAGGCCAGGCCTCCGAGGTGGGCGCCAATGGAGATCCCGGGGATGGTGAAGGTGAGCACCAGGTTGATCAACAGCAACGGCCCGATCCCCGACTGCATCGGGTTCATGCCTCGGCTGCGCATGCCGACGAAGGCCGCGCCCATCAGGCCGAAGACGGCGCCGGAGGCGCCGGCGGAGATGGCGGTGGGCTGCAGGAGGATCACGCCGACCGACCCGCCGAGGAGGGCGGCGGCATAGAGCAGCGCGAACCGGATGCGACCCAGGGCCGGCTCGAGCAGCGCGCCGAGCTGCCACAGCAGCAGGCAGTTGAACCCCACGTGGACGATGCTCACGTGCATGAAGCCCGAGGTGACGAGCCGCCACCACTCCCCCGCCGCCACCGCCGGGCCGAACAGCCCGTAACGGGCCAGCGGGGCCTGGCGCCCCAGCGTGAGGGCGAAGATCGCCACGTTGATCGCCACCAGGATGGTGGTGACCACCGGCCTCGTGTGGGCCAGCACGCTGCGCATGTTGCGCACGGGCGGGGCGCCCTTCACGCACGAGGGGCACTGGAACCCAACCGGGGCGGTGATCATGCAGTCGGGACAGATGGGCCGCTGGCACCGGCGGCACCGGACCCCCGCTTCGCGCTCGGGGTGCCGATAGCAGTGCCACTGGTCCTCGTCGATGGGGACGTCGCTGGCGGCCTCGGACACGAATGCGACGCTACGAGCCGGGTCAGCGGGCGAGCAGGCGGGCCATCAGCTGGTGGCCCGGCACCACCGGCAGGTCGGCGACCGCCCGCTCCGTGTAGCTGCCCCCGGGGCCGTCGACCTCGCTGTCGACCAAGAGGTACGGCACGGGGTCGGAGGTGTGGGTCTTGAGGTGCAGCGGCGTGGCGTGGTCGGGGACCAGGAGGAGGCGCCAGGCACCCATGTCGTCGAGCCCCTCGACCAGCGGCCCCAGGATCTGGCTGTCCCACCGCTCCAGCGCCAGGAGCTTCTCGGCGACGTCGCCGGCGTGGCCGGCCTCGTCGGTGGCCTCGACGTGGATGACGAAGAGGTCGGCGCCTTGCCGCAGCGTCCGCAGGGCGGCATCCCGCTTGCCGGCGTAGTCGGTGTCGTACCAGCCGGTGGCGCCCGGCACCTCGACCACCTGCATCTCGCTCAGCACACCCAGACCACGGACCAGGTCGACGGCCGTGCACAGCGCGCCGTCGAGGCCGTGGAGCTCGCGGAACGGCGTGAGCTGGGGCTGGGCGCCCTGGCCCCAGAGCCAGATCTGGTTGGCCTCGAACCCGAACCGGCCGACGATGGGACGGCTGGCATCCATCAGCGCCTGCAGGCGGGGCGCGGCCGGGCCCGTCGGCCAGACCGCCGGCTTGTCGCTCAGGTCGTGGGGCGGGGTGCACTCGGCGTCGGCCCAGTCGGCGGGGACCACGACGATGTGGCGGTACTGCACGCCGGCGTGAAACTGGACGGATTCGCCTCCCAGCTCCTCCTGGAGCGCCTTGATCACCTTGGTGGCGTCCTCGGTGGAGGGATGGCCACCGGCGAAGTCGGCCATCGTCCCGTCACCGGCGATCCGCACCAGGTTGCAGCGGTAGGCGACCTGGTCGGGCCGAAGGCGCAGGCCCAGCGCCGCCGCCTCGATCGGCGCCCGACCGGTGTGGAAACGGGCCGGGTCGTAGCCCAGGATGGCCATGTTCCCGACGTCGCTCCCCGGCGGCAGGCCCTCGGGGATCACCGCTGCCCGACCCACTTCGCCCCGGGCCGCCAGCGCCGCGAACGTCGGCAAGTGGGCGGCCTCGAGGGGCGTGCGCCCGTCGAGCTCGGCCAGCGGCTCGTCGGCACACCCGTCGGGCACGCAGACCACGTACTTCACGGGCGTGACGCTACTTCGGGGCCTCAACGCCGACGTGCGCCTCGACCGCCCCCAAATCGACCGGGAGGGTGTCGAAGCGCTCGGGCCGGTCGAAGAGGTCGGCCAGGCGCTCCGGGAGGGCCGGATGCATGCCGGTGGCCGCCTCGACCGCATCGGGGAACTTCGCCGGGTGGGCGGTGGCCAGGGCCACCACGGGTACGGCCGGGTCCCGCCGGAGGCGGTCGACGACCCCGAGGCCCACGGCCGTGTGGGGATCGACCAGCCGGCCGGAGCGGGCGAAGGTGTCGGCCATCACCCGGGCGACGGCGTCGTCGTCGAGCCGGGCGGCGCTCATCACCTCGCTGGCCATGCCCAGGAGGTCGCTCCCCAGCTCGACCCGACCCTCCTCCCGGAAGCGGGTCATGAGCTCGGTGACGACGGCACCGTCGCGGCCGGTGAGCTCGAAGAGGAGGCGCTCGAAGTTGGAGGAGACCTGGATGTCCATCGCCGGGCTGGTCGTCGGCACCACCCCCTCCATGGCCATGGTCCCGGTCTGGAAGAAGCGAGGGAGGATGTCGTTGCGGTTGGAGCCGATCATCAGCTGGCGGATGGGCACGCCCATCTGGCGGGCCACCCAGCCGGCGAAAACGTTGCCGAAGTTCCCGGTCGGCACCGCGAAGGAGACCGGTCCACAACCGAGATCGGCGGCCGCCTTCACGTAGTAGACGGTCTGGGCCAGGATCCGGGCGAAGTTGATGGAGTTGACGGCCGAGAGCCGGTGGCGGTCACGGAACCCGAGGTCGTTGAACATCGCCTTCACGAGGTCCTGGCAGTCGTCGAAGGTGCCCTCGATGGCGAGGTTGTGCACGTTGGCCGACGTCACCGTGGTCATCAGTCGGCGCTGCACGTCCGACACCCGGCCGGCCGGGTGGAGGATGTGGATCTCGATGCCGTCGCGGTCGCGACACGCCTCGATGGCGGCCGATCCGGTGTCGCCCGAGGTGGCGCCGACGATGGTGATCCGCTCGCCCCGCTCCGTCAGGACGTGCTCGAAGAGCTGGCCGACGAGCTGGAGGGCCACGTCCTTGAAGGCCAGCGTCGGCCCGTGGAACAGCTCGAGCAGGCGCACCCCGCCGCCCAGATCGATGAGCGGACAGACGTCGGGATGGTCGAAGGTGGCGTAGGCGGCCGCCACCAGCTCGGCGAACACGTCGGCGTCGATCGTCCCTTCCACGAAGGGCCACATGACCTCGACGGCCACCTCGACGTAGCCAAGGTCGGCGAAGGCCCGCAGACGGCCCGGCGTGATGGTGGGATACTTCTCGGGCAGGTAGAGGCCGCCGTCACGGGCCAGACCGGCCAGCAACACGTCGTCGAAGCCCAGCACCGGCGCGCTCCCCCGGGTCGAGAGGTACTTCACGGGAGGTGGTCCGGCGCTCGCACGACACCATGGTGCCCCCCGCACCACCGGGAGCCGCGCCCACGGCCCTCGGTGGCGTTGGCGATGTTGCTCATGTTTCGCGTGTTGTTTGCCTGTCGGTCCTCTGCCGTCAAGGTGGGTCCGTCATGATCGTGGTGTGAATCGCGCCGAGCGTGGGCACCGCCAGGCAGGACCCGGCACCCTCGCCCGCCCCACGAGCCTGTGGGCATCGGCCCACCTCGGCAACGACGTCGCCAGTCTTCGATCTCGACCGCACGCTGATCGACGGTTCCAGCCTCGTCACGCTCGGCCGCGAGCTGGTCCGGCGCCGGATCGTCCCGGCCGGCGTGATGGCCCGCCGGGCGGTCGCCCAGTTGACCTTCCGGTTCCGGGGCCTGTCTGACGCGCGACTCGAGCGGTTGGTCTCGACGATGCTCGAAGCCGTCGAAGGCATGGAGGCCGAGCCGGTCGAGGAAGCGGCACGAGCGGCCGGCGTCACGGTGGCCTCATCCGTCCACCCGGCCGCCCGTCGG
>DASXLH010000169.1:0-2526 GCA_036496335.1 Acidimicrobiales bacterium | reverse complement strand
GACTGTCACTCCGAAGCAGGCCCCGGCGGGGCCCAGACCGCTCCCGCCCGCGCCCAAGACCGCCCTCCCCGAGACCCTCCGGTACCGTGCCAAGAACCGGCTGCTCGGTCGCCCGCTGCCCACCGACGACCTTGAGCACGAGCGGCTCGGCAACCCGACCGCCCTGGCCGTGTTCGCCTCCGACAACCTGTCGTCGTCGGCCTACGCCACCGAGGAGATCCTGCGGGTCCTCGTCCCCGTCATCGGCTTGGCGGCGTTCTCGCTCGTGGTGCCGATCACGGTCCTGCTGATCGTGGTGCTGGCCTTCCTGGTCCTCTCCTACCGGGAGACGATCAAGGCCTACCCCACGGCCGGTGGCGCCTACATGGTCACCCGCGACAACTTCGGGGTGATGCCGGCCCAGGTGGCCGGCGTGGCGCTGCTGACCGACTACATCCTCACGGTGGCGGTATCGGTGGCGGCCGGCACCGCCGCCCTCGCCTCGGCGTTCCCGGTGCTGGCGCCGCTGGCCGTGCCGATCTCGGTCGGCTTCATCCTGCTCATCGCCTACGGCAACCTCCGCGGGGTCAAGGAGTCGGGCCGGATCTTCGCCGTGCCCACCTACTTCTTCATCGGCTCGATGTTCGTGCTGTTCCTCACCGGCGTGGCCCGCGGTCTGGACGGTGGCCTGCCGCACGCCCAGCACGCCGCCGGGATGATCCCGATCGGGTTGTCGAGCGGCAGTGGTCTGCTCATGGGCGCGTCGGTGATGATCGCCGCCCGCGCCTTCGCCTCCGGCGGGGCGGCGGTCACCGGGGTGGAGGCCATCTCCAACGGCGTGCCCGCCTTCTGCAAGCCGGAATGGGTCAACGCCCGCAAGACCCTCGTCGTGATGGCGAGCCTGCTCGGCGTCATGTTCCTCGGCCTGTCGTACATGGCGGCCCACATGCACGTGGTCCCGTACGTCTCCGGGACGCCGACCGTCATCTCCCAGGTGGCCGAGCTCACCTTCGGCGGCAGCACCCTCGGGCGGATCGCCTACTTCGCCCTGCAGGCCGGCACCATGCTGATCCTGGTCCTGGCAGCCAACACGAGCTTCGCCGACTTCCCCCGGTTGGCCTCGTTCCACGCCGGCGACAACTTCATGCCCCGCCAGCTGACCAAGCGGGGCCATCGCCTGGTCTTCTCGAACGGGATCATCTTCCTGTCGGCCTTCGCCATCCTCCTGGTGATCATCACCGAGGCGAAGGTCGAGCGTCTGATCCCGCTCTACGCCATCGGCGTGTTCACCTCGTTCACCCTCAGCCAGGCCGGCATGGCCAAGCACCACCTCACCCACCGCGAGGAGGGTTGGCGCTTCGGCCTGGTCGTCAACGGCGTCGGCGCCGTGATGTCGCTGGTCATCGACATCATCATCGCCATCGTGAAGTTCACCCACGGGGCGTGGGTGGTCGTGGTGCTGGTTCCCGTGATGGTCACGTTCCTGACCCGTCTGAACCGGCACTACGAGGAGGAGGACGAGGCGCTCGCCAGGGACGTCCCCGACGCGGTCAACGCCCCGGTCCTGCGCCGTCACGTGGTGCTGGTGTTCGTCGACCGGCTGGACCGGGCCGCCGCCCTCGCCGTGCAGTACGCCCGGACGCTGCACCCGTCCGACCTGCGGGCCGTCCACATCGCCGTCGACGCCGCCCATGCCGAGGTCCTCGCCGGCCAGTGGGCCGAGTTCGGCCTGAGCCGGGTGCCGCTCGACCTGGTCGAGTGCCCCGATCGACGGCTCACCCGGGCGGCGGTGGAGACCGTGGCCCGGGACCTCGCCGACGGCGAGACCGAGGTGAGCGTGCTCCTGCCCCAGCGCCAGTACCGCGGTCTGTGGGGCCGGCTCCTGCACGATCGGACGGCCGAGGCCATCGTCCGCGACGTCAGCGCCCTGCCCCACGCCAACGTCACGACCGTTCCCTTCCACTTCCGTTCACCCGACGGGACGCGGGCCGCCGTGGCGGCAGGCCTGGCCGGCACCCGGGTCGTCGGCGACCGCGTCGTCGGCGACAGGCGGGTCGGCTGGGACGACCCCGCGCCCGTGCACTACACCGTCGACGGCCGCTCCTTCATCGCCGACGTGGCATGGCGCCAACGGGTCACCGTCTCCGGCCGGGTGCGGACCATGCGGGTGCGGCCCCTGGCCGACGTCCCCAGCCTCGAGCTGGTGCTGGCCGACGAGACCGGCGCGCTCTCGGTCGTGTTCCACGGCCGGCGGTCGATCGAGGGGATCGCCCTCGGCACCCACCTCCAGGTCGAGGGCACCGCCGTCGACCACCACGGTCGGCTCGCCATCCTCAACCCGAAGTACGTCCTGTTGGGTTGAGGATCGCCCGGGATCCCCGCGGGTTTCCAGGATTGATTCCCAAATGGAATTGATCACGCGCTACGAACGCCTTGTTCGATTCGGCCTGCCGTCGTAGGAACAGGGGGGAGCGGAGAGGAGCGCGTTCGGTTGACGACGATGACGGAACGGACCCAGGCAGCCGAGGAGCTCTTGCAGCGCCATCG
>DASXLH010000168.1:0-1618 GCA_036496335.1 Acidimicrobiales bacterium | reverse complement strand
CCACCCGCTCCGCCTCGTCCGTGCGGGGCGAGGTGGCCCCGTTCGTGCACGCCGTGGCGCTGCACGGCGACGGCTGGTTCGAAGCCTCGGTGAGGGTCTGCTCGGTGGTGGTGACGCCGGGTCGGGTGGCAGACCCGCCGGTGGTCGAGGGTGACCACTGGTCGGCCTACCTGGCTGCCGCCCGAGGCGTGCCTGCTGTCGATCTCGGTCCCGGCGCCCGGGTGGGGGACGTCGCCACGGTGTCGGCCGGCTTCCGCGACGAGTACTACGGCCTCGTGCCGCTGGTGGCGGAGGCGACCGCGGGTGGCCATCGGCTCCCGGTGGTGACCGGCGGCCTCATCGACCCGGCTGTCTGCCGCTGGGGGGTGGCACCGGCGCGGCTGGGCCGCAAGGTGTGGCAGGCGCCGTCGGTCGACCCCGATCAGCTCCCGGCTTGGGCGGCGGCGCTGCTCCGGCCGAAGCTGGTGGTGGCCACCCAGACGAGGGTGGTGGAGGCGGCCGTCGACGAGGTCGGTGGTTGGGTGCCGGCCACCCCGGTCGTATCGGTCGTGCCCGGTCCGGCGGGGCCCGGGCTGGCCCATCTCCTGGCTGTGCTCCTGTCGCCGCCGGTGTCGGCGTGGGCCATGGCGGCCACGGCCGGGTCGGCCCTGTCGGGCGACGCCCTGAAGGTGAGTGCCGCCCTCGTGCGGGATCTGCCCCTGCCGCCGCCCGGCGAGAGCTGGGACCGTGCCGCCGAGCTCGTGGATCTGGCCGTGCGGGCCGGGTCTTCGGAGCAGCGCTCGGCCCGACTGGTCGAGGCCGGTGAAGCGATGTGCTCGGCCTACGGCGTCGACCCCGAGCCGGTCGTGTCGTGGTGGCGCGCCCGCCTGCCTCGCCGCTGACCAGCCGGTCCCGCCGCGCAGGCGGTGGCGACGACCGGGATTTGGTCGCGGGGGTCGGTGCGACTCGGGCGTACCCTTGCCGGTGATGGCACTCGAGATCCCGGCCACCGGAGCCTGGCGCCCCGGCGACCCGCCGGGACGGCGCCAGTTCGCGCGCCTGGGTCGGGATCGTCCCTTCGTGTTGGAAGGCGGGGGTGCGCTGCGCGACGTCAGCATCGCCTATGAGACGTGGGGCGAGCTCTCACCGGCCGCCGACAACGCCGTACTGGTGTGCCACGCCCTCACCGGCGACAGCCACGCCGCCGGCGACCTCGGGCCCGGCCATTCCACACCCGGGTGGTGGGACACCATGATCGGGCCCGGCCGAGCGCTCGACACCGACCGCTGGTTCGTGGTGTGTGTCAACGTGCTCGGGGGTTGCCAGGGCACCACCGGCCCGGCGTCGCCCCACCCCGACGACGGCCTCCCCTACGGATCCCGGTATCCGGTGGTGACCATCCGGGACATGGTCCGCACCGAGGCCGTGGTCGCCCGCCAGCTCGGCATCGAGCGTTGGTTGAGCGTGATCGGCGGCTCGATGGGCGGCATGCAGGTGCTCGAGTGGGGGGTGATGTTCCCGGAGCGGGTCCGTTCGCTGGTCCCGATCGCCACCTGCCTGGCGGCCTCCGCCCAGCAGATCGCCTGGTGGAGCACAGGTCGGCGGGCCATCCGCATGGATCCCAAGTGGCGCAACGGCG
>DASXLH010000167.1:0-4168 GCA_036496335.1 Acidimicrobiales bacterium | reverse complement strand
ATCACCGTCCGGTGGGTCGACCGGGGCGGGCGCTGGTGGGCGCTGAACGTCGAGGGTGAGCTCGAGCGCGAATGAGCATCCCGGGTCCCCTTCTGACGCTGGCGATCCATTTGTCATGCCGGAGGTGCGACAGTCCAACCCTGCCCACGCAGCTGCTCGGCGGCCGGCTCCGGGTTGCGCCGAACTGCCGCACGGAGTTGCCGTCCTTCCCAGTCGCCTCGGCTCGTTTCCAGCACGGCCCGCCAACCCGAGTGAAGGTCCGTGAGGAGTCCCTCCTGGTGGAGGAACTCGATGAAGTCCTCGAGCGTCGGACGAAAGCGCCGATGCCCGACGGGAATGTGGAGATCCTCCAGTCGCTTCATCGGGGCACCGGCAGCAGCAAAGGCCCAACCA
This sequence comes from Acidimicrobiales bacterium, assembly GCA_036496335.1. Classification (GTDB taxonomy): domain Bacteria; phylum Actinomycetota; class Acidimicrobiia; order Acidimicrobiales; family CADCSY01; genus JAEKLB01. The sequence continues at coordinate 3,775 of DASXLH010000167.1, read as the reverse complement.
AGACCAGCGGACTCCCCATGGATCTGCACGTGCGCTGGCGCCTTCGCGGTCTTGTCCCGGTCGTACTCGAGACGGATCGGGCAGAGCCCGTTTGAGCGGTTCACACAGAGGCCGAAGCCTGACTTCGCTACCGCAAGATGCTCGCCCTAGTCATCGAGCCGCACGGAGAAGAAGGCTTTGAGCCACAGCTTCGCCTCCTCGCGTGTCGTCGCTGAGCTAGAAGTGCTGAGTGGGACGTAGGTCCGGATAGCTTCCGGGACCGTCGACGCCAAACCTGCGACGACGATCGCGACATCCGGGGCGCTGGTGAGCACGGTTACGGCGGCGTCTGACGTGAACGTCCCGTTGAGCAGCCTCTCGATGCGTGTGGCGAAGCTCTTTGCTTCCTCAGCGAGTGAGACTGGCATCCACGGGCACCAGCGCTGGCCCCGCCATGAGCCACAGATCCCTCAGCTCGGCATCATCGAGGCGGCCGGCCTGGCCGAGTTCGACGAACTCGCGGAACGTCAACCCGTGGTCGGCGGCGACGGCAGTCACATCGCTGACCAACACGGCGCGTGGAACCTCGACGAGGTGCACTCCCCCGACTTGCTTTGTCCACGGCCGCCGCATCCGTCTCATCATGTCCGCTCTCCTGCTCCGCTGGCGGTACCCGACCGACCGAGAATCCCCGCCAGGTGTGACACTCTCCTGGGCGCCGGGCCGAATCGGCCACGGTCCCTGTCCTCAGCCAGTCCTCAAAGAGTCCTCAGGACGTCGAGAGTCGTCGGGAACTGACGAGAAGAGTTGAGAGGTCGAATAGGCCCCTGACCAGGGATTAGTGGCCAAAACCTCAGGCAGGCGGAGCCTGCTTGGGGTGGGGCATGCAGTACTCGTCGTACTCGGCGATGACGATCTCGCCGGCATCGGGGCCGCAGGCCGGGCACTCGGGATCGCGGGGCACCTTGAAGGTGCGGAACGACTCCTCGAGGGCGTCATAGGTCAACAGCCGGCCAGCCAGGCTCTCGCCGATGCCGAGCAGCAGCTTGATGGCCTCCATCGCCTGGATCGACCCGATGATCCCGGGCAGCACCCCGAGCACGCCGGCCTCGGCGCACGAGGGCGCCAGCTCGGCGGGCGGGGCGGCCGGGTACATACACCGGTAGCAGGGGCCCTCGTAGGGGTGGAAGACGGTGGCCTGGCCCTCGAAGCGGAAGATCGAGCCGTGCACCACCGGGATCCGCTTGAGCAGCGAGGCGTCGTTGACCAGGTAGCGGGTCGGGAAGTTGTCGGTGCCGTCGACGATCACGTCGTAGCCGTCGATGATGTCGAGGATGTTGTCGGCGCCGAGCCGGACGTCGTAGGTGACGACATTGACGTCGGGGTTGAGCAGCGTGAGGGTCTTCTTGGCCGAGTCGACCTTGCGATCACCGATCCGATCCAGGTTGTGGAGGATCTGGCGCTGCAGGTTGGAGTCGTCGACGACGTCCATGTCGATGATCCCGATGGTGCCCACGCCGGCGGCCGCCAGGTAGAGGGCGGCGGGAGACCCGAGCCCTCCGGCGCCGAGCAGGAGAACCTTGGAGTCGAGCAGCTTCAGCTGGCCCTCCTCCCCGACCTCGGTGACGAGGAGATGGCGCTGGTAGCGGTTGCGCTGGTCGGGCGTGAGCCGACGAGGCGCGCTCCACGGCCGTCCGTCGTCCTTCCAGCGGTTGAAGCCGCCAATCACCGAGACGACGTCGGTGTAGCCGAGCTGGTTCAGCGTCTCGGCCGCGAAGGCGGAGCGAGTGCCGCCGGCGCAGTAGACGACGAGGGGGGTGTCGTGGTCGGGAACCCGGCCCTCGATGTTGGTCTCGAGCTGGCCCCGAGGGATGTGCACCGCGCCGGGCAGGGCGCCCTGCTCGTACTCGTCGGGCTCACGAACATCGACGGTGACCACCCCGGGCTGTTTGATCGACTCCTCGGCGGTCGCGCCGTCGACCTCTCGGATGCGCGACTTCGTCTCGGCGAGGAGCTCGCGGAAGCTGGACATGGTCGAAAGTTTACCGGCCTGGTCAGGATTCAGGAAGCCGGGACGGACGGCTCGGAACGGGTCGCGCGCCGCTGACCAGGGCCGGCAGGACCGTGCCCAGCCGACCCCGGAGCACGGCGTCGGCGATGCCGTCGTAGGGCGTCTCGGCGTCGTTGGCGATCACCAGCAGGGCGCCGGATCGCTTGGCCAGCGGCACCAGCGAAGCGGCCGGATGGACCCCGAGGGTGGAGCCGGCAGCCAGGAAGACGTCGGCCTGGATCGCGGCCCTCTGGGCCCGCTCCATGTCGCCCGGGAAGAGGGCCTGACCGAACGAGACCGAGGCCGATTTCAGGATGCCGCCGCACACCCGGCAGGGAGGATCGGCCTCGCCGGCCCGGACCCGGTCGATCGCCTCGGCCATCGGCCGGCGGTCGCCGCAGGAGAGACACATCGTCTCCCGGACGTTGCCGTGCAGCTCGACGATCCGGGTCGGCTCCACCCCGGCGGCGAGGTGGAGCCCGTCGACGTTCTGGGTGGCCAGGATGTGGAGACGCCCGGTGCGGTCGAGGTCGGCCAGGGCCAAGTGGCCGGCGTTGGGCTGGCCCTGGTAAGGCGGATCAGTGAGGCGTCGCTGCCACGTCTCCCGCCGGTAGGCGGCATCGTCACGCCAGTGGTCGATGGTGGCCCGGCGCTCGGCGGCGGGATCACGGGTCCACAGCCCTTGGGGGCCCCGGAAGTCAGAGATGCCGGACTCCGTCGAGATGCCGGCGCCGGTGAGCACCACCACCCGCTCGGCCCCGGCCAACCAGGCGGTCGCCTCCTCGAGCGACCCCACCGGCTCCTCGTCATCCACGGACGCAGCCTGCCATGGGCGGCGCCGGTCAGGTTCGAGACCTCCGGCCGCCGACGGCTCGAGGAGGGCGGCGAGGAGGTCCCGAGCTTGGGCTGGCGATCTCCGGCCCTTCGGTACGGTCGAAGTGTGACCTTGCCGATCGAGGCCAGTGCCGTTCAATCCGTATGGCTCCGTGGCTCGAGCTGGCACACTGTGCTCGAAGGCTCCTTCCGCCTGGAACCGGTTGCCTTTCTCGCCCGGAACCTTGACGAAGACGGGGACGAATCGTCGACCGTCGTCGTGCTGGAGGGTGAGAGGCAGGGCATCGGCGTGGGCGGATTCGTGTTCCGATGCGACCACGGTTGGATCGCCGGTCCCCGGTCGTCGATCGTCGCTGTGCAATACGGGGGCGACCGACCGCTCTCGTGGGGCGTCTAGGGCCGAGCCGGCGGTAGTCCTGCCGGTCGGCAGCGTGCCTGTGCGGCCCGAGCTTGACTGCCGTCCGGAAAAGCATGAAAATACATGAGACAACCTCAAACCACGTGGAGGACCCTCATGCCCACTGCCATGCCCACCCTGACCGGACCGGTGCTCGAGATCCGGGCCTGGCACGACGAGGTCGTCGACCAGCTCGGCTTCGACCCCCGCTCGCCCTATGTCGAGCGGTTCTGGCTCGGCGTGCTGGGCCCTTCCACCGTCTGGTTGTTGCGCCGGGTGGCGGCCGGTCTCGAAGCCCATCCGACCGGCTTCAGCCTCCCGCTGGCCGACACCGCCCGGGCCCTCGGCCTCGGCGGGGACGGCGCCTCGTCGCCGTTCGCCCGCGCTCTGCGCCGCTGCTGCCAGTTCGACATGGCCCGGGCCGAGGGACCGGGCGTGCTCGCCGTGCGCCGCCACCTCCCGCCTCTGGCCCGCCGCCACCTCCAGCGGCTCCCGGAGTCGGTCCAGGCCGAGCA